>DCZC01000018.1 GCA_002331565.1 Gemmatimonas sp. UBA2094 | reverse complement strand
CTAGCCCAGCACGCCGCGCGTTTCCGGCACTGCGCGGCGGGCGCGACGATGGTTTCCGCCTTGTCCCTCGCATGGCCGGCAACCGCCAGCGCCCAGATGGGTGGGATGGGGGGCATGGGGGGGATGGGTGGGATGCGGGGCGGCATGGGTGGCGGCATGGGCCGCGGCGGCATGCGTGGCGGCCCGCCGGGACGCGGCACTCGCAAATCTCCGGCCGACATGATGAAGCAGCGGCTTCACGAGGCCAACTCGCTCGTGTTCCTGCTCGATCACAAGAAACCGCTGGCGCTCACCAAACCGCAGGAGGACTCCATCAAGCAGTATCGCAAGGACGTGGAGCAGCTGCAGAAGCCGCTCTTCTCCTCGCTCAAGACGGTGCTGGGCGATGGTATGGCCCGTGCGCCGCAGGGTGGCCCGGGCGGTCCGGGCATGCGTGGCGGCATGGGCGGCCGGGGCGGTACGGCTCGCGGAGCGGATCCGCGCGATGAGGGGGAGGAGGGGACAGACGGTCCCGGCGTGGGCGACGTGCGGTTCCTGCCGGATACCGCACGCGCGCTCGTCGCGCGGCTCGAAGACATTCAGCAGGCGTACGGCGACAAGGCACGGGCGCTCCTCGACCCTTTCCAACGGCAGCGCGCCGATTCCATTCAGAGCGCGTTGCTCGCAGAGCAGCGGGCGAAGATGCAGGAACAGCTCGAGCGGCGCCGCCGCGGGTGATCCGTGGCGGCGCGGTGGGGCTTACCACGCCCGTTCAGCCCCGGTCCAGTCGAGAAATGAACCGGTCCGCTCCCGCGGCAGACGCTCGATCTGCATGAGCAGGCCAAGGGCTGCGTCGTCTATCGGCACCTTGAACACCGGCCCGTCGGGAGTTGTGGCGTAGTTGCCCGGGTTGCCGAGCAGCACGGTGATGTCTTCGTCGGCGAGATCGTGCGCCAACGTACGCATGTACATGTTGAGCGCCGACCCACTCGCGCAGGTGGCGTAATCACCACCCTGCGACTTGCCCGCCAGCGATCCGAGCCACGTGTTCACCACGAGTACGCGCGCCTTGTCGCCCTTCATCAGCCAGGGAAGCAACGTGCGGATGAGCAGCAGCGGGGCCACCGCGTGCCGCCGCAGATGCTCGGTGAGCCCGCTGCCCGTGAGTGACGGCAGCTGTTCGTCGCGCTCGGCCGTGGCCAGCGATTCGTGCTGCCCCGGCTCGGCCGGCCCGATCACCAGCAGATCGAGCGAGTCAGTGAGGCTCTCGAGCACCGGCACGACGTCGGCCACACTCGACGCATCGGCCGGATCGAGCGGCAAGAGTTCGAGCCCACCAAACTCGGCCCGCAGATCGGCCAGAATGGGGACGCGCGCGGGGTTCCGACAGCAGGCATACACCCTATCGCCGCGAATGAGGCTCTGCCGCACCAGCTCCACGCCGAGCGGGCGCGACGCCCCGGTGACGAGCGTACGACGGGGACTCACGGCGTTCACGCGCGCTCCGTCGCTGCGGCGCGGCGCGCGATCACGTCGGCCACCGCCTGCACGCTCGCCTCGATCTCGACCGGCCTGTTGGCCAGCGCGAAATCGTCGCGCTGCTGGTGCAATTCCACGAGCATTCCGGGATCCTTGAGCACATGACCGGTGAGCACCGCGACCACGCGATCGCCCGACTTGATGACCCCTTTGCGGACCAGCTGCTTCACCCCGGCCACGCTGGCGGCGCTCGCCGGCTCACACCCCACCCCTGCCGCATCGATCTGCACCTTCGCGTCGATGATCTCGTCGTCCGTCACGCTCAGCACGATGCCGTCGGTGTCGCGGATGGTACGGACGGCGCGATCCCAGCTGGCCGGATCGCCGATGCGGATCGCGGTGGCGATGGTTTCCGCCTGCACGCTGTATCGCGTGGCGAACCCTTCGCGGAATGCCTTGGCGAACGGCGCGGCGCCGGCCGCCTGCACGCTCACGATGCGCGGCATCCGCGTAATGAGTCCGAGCGCATGAGCCTCGCGCAGCGCCTTCCCGAACGCCGCGGTATTACCAAGGTTGCCGGCGGGAAGCACGATGAACTCGGGCACGTCCCAACCGAGCTGCTGGAGAATTTCCAGCACGATCGTCTTCTGACCTTCCACGCGCCACGGATTGATGGAGTTGAGCAGGTAGATGCCCAACTCCTTCGAGGCCCGCTGCACGAGGCGCAGGCACTCGTCGAAGTCCCCGCGCACGAGGAGCGTGGTGGCTCCGTAGGCAAGCGTCTGCGCCATCTTTCCCAGCGCCACCTTGCCGGCCGGAACGAACACCAGACCGGGAATCCCCGCCTGCGCGGCGTAGCTGGCGAGCGACGCGCTGGTGTTGCCGGTGCTCGCGCACGCCACGGCCGTGGCCTTCGTGCGCACCGCCTGCGTGGTGCCCACGGTCATGCCGCGATCCTTGAACGAGCCGGTGGGGTTATACCCCTCGTGCTTGAGCAGCAGTCCGTCACACCCGGCCCACGCACTCACGCGCGGACGGGCCATGAGCGGCGTGTTGCCTTCCGGGTGACTGGTGACGGCATGACCGGCCGTGGGCATCACCACCTGCTCAAACCGCCACACGCCGCTCGCGTGACCGGAGGGACGCGCACAGCAGTGCTGCGCGAAGGCGTGCTGCAAGGCCGCCGGCGTGCTCGGGGCGCCCATGCTGTCCACCGGCGCACGATGAATGATGGCGAGCAACCCGCCACAGCGCGGACAGGCCGGACTTGCATCGAGCTCCGGCAAATCATGACCGCACGCGTCACAGCGCTGGACGCTCTGCTGTCCGGGCGCTTCGTTGGCGCCGAGGAAGATCGAATCGTTCGCAGCCATGGTCAGGCCGGCGTGAGCTGAAGGATGTCGTTGAGCACACCGGCGGCCGTGACCGCCGGGCCGGCGCCCGGGCCGGTGATGACGAGCGGATGCTCGCGGTACCGCATGGTAGTGAAGACGATCTGATTGTCGGTGCCGCGCAGCCCCGCCAGCGGATGTGACGGTGGCACCGCTTGCAGCCCAACGGTGACACGGGTCGTCGTCGCGCGCAGCACATAGCGCAGTACGCGCCCCTGACGGGTGGCGGTCGCCTGGCGCGCCGCCCAGGCGGCATCCTGATCGGCAAGCGTACTCTTGAACTTCGCCACCGGCATGCTGCGGAACGCCTCGGGCACGAGACTCTCCACGGTCACGTCGGTGAGATCGCCGGTGAAGCCGATGAGGCGCGCGAGAATGAGCGCCTTGCGCGCCACGTCCATGCCGCTCAGGTCATCGCGCGGATCGGGCTCGGTGTAGCCGAGCGACATGGCGTCCCGCAACGCCTCGCTGAACGGGCGCCCCTTGCCGATTTCGGTGAGCAGGAAGCCCAGCGTACCGCTGGTGCACCCTTCGATGCGCAGCACCTTGTCACCCGTTTCCACGAGCTTGGCATAGCTGTCCATCACCGGCAGCCCCGCGCCCACCGTCGTCTCGTGCAGGATGCGCGCGCCATGCTGCCGCGCGAGCGCCCGCAACTGCTCTACCTCGGGGCGGGGCGCCGACAGCGGCTTCTTGTTGGCGAGTACCACGTCCCACTCGGCAGCGATCGCCTTGCGAATCGCGGGGAGCGTTTCGTCGGCCGTGAGGTCCACCAGCACCGGACGCGACAGCGCGTGCCGCGCGATCTGCGACACCGCCTCCGGGGCACTGGCCTTGATGGCGCCGTCGATGGCCATGAGCGACGCGCCCTGCTCCTTGAGCGCCACCGCATTGAGCAGCTGCCGTGTGGACAGCCCCTCCGGATCGAACAGATATCCACTGCGGTCGATGAGCCCCACGATGGTGGGCTTCACGCGGCGGCGCGTGCGCGGCAGAATGCGCAGCAGTTCGCGCCCGATCTGCCCCACGCCCAAGAGGATCACGTCGAGCCGATCGGCGTGGCGCACCCCGCCGCCGCCGATCTTGTCGAGCTGGAACTCGTCGTGCACGGCGCGGGCAGCCCGCTCGGCGTCACGCTCGGTGATCACCACCGAAATGTTGAGTTCACTCGAGCCCTGCGCGATGGCGACGATGTTCACCGTGGCGTGCGACAGCGAGGTGAACATGCGCGACGCAATGCCGGGCGAGCCGGCCATGCCCAGCCCCACCACGGCCAGCGTGGCCATGCCGGTCTTCACGTCCATCCCCTCGAGTTCGCGGCGCGACAGCTCGAGAGCGAATGCCTCCTCGAGCGCCTGGCGCGCGTCGGCGCTCCGCTCGGCCGGCACGCACAGCGAGATGCTGTGCTCACTCGAGGCCTGGGTGATGAGCGTGACGCTGATCCCCGCCTGTTGCAGTGCGGCAAAGGTGCGCGCGGCAATGCCGGGGACCCCCAGCATGCCGTTCCCGGTCACCGTGACCAGCGCCTGTCCGCGCACGATGCTCAACGCCTTCACCGGATAGCGTTGCAGCGTGTGCCGCGTGCTGATCTCGGTACCGGGCGCCTCCGGGTCGGCAAACGGGCGGACGAATACCGGCACTTTCACGCGCGCCAGCGGGATGAGCGCACGCGGGTGCAGCACCTTGGCGCCGTAGTACGCCAGCTCCGCCGCTTCGCGCACATTGAGCTGCGGCACGATGCGCGCACTTGGCACGAGGCGCGGGTCGGTCGTCATGAGCCCCGGGACATCCTTCCAGAGCGTGATGCGCTGCGCCTTGAGCGCCCGCCCCAGCACCGTGGCCGTGAGATCACTGCCACCGCGGCCGAGCGTCACGAGTGCACCGTCGGGGCCGCCGCCCACGAAACCGGGAACCACGGGCAACACCTTGCGGCGCACGAGGGGGCCGAGGCGATCACGCACCCGCTTGTCCGTGGCGACAAGATCGGGAAACGCGTTGCCGAAGGCGCCGTCGGTGTGGATGAGTTCGGCCGCCTCGACGTACTGCGCCTTGCCGCCGCGCGCCTTGAGGCCCGCGACCACCAGCTGCGCCGACAGCTGTTCGCCGCGCGCCACGAGGAAGTCGCGGGTCCGGGCGGTGAGTTCGCGCAAGCTCGCCACACCGAGCGCCAGGGTGCGGAGTTCGGCGAACGCCACCTCGAGATCGGTCAGCAGCGCCTTCTGTGCGGTCTTGGTGGGCAGGATGCCCAGCGCCACGACGCGGTGACGGGCATGCAGCTTCTCCACTCCGGCCGCCGCCGCCTTGAAGTCGCCGCTCTTCGCCGACTCGGCGATCGCCAGCAGGGCGTCGGTCACCCCCGCCAGCGCGGACACGACCGTAACCACCCGGGTTGGTCCGGGCGTCAGGATCAGACCGATAGCGTGCTGGACGGCGTCGGCGTCGGCCAGGGAGGCCCCACCGAATTTGAAGACCTCCACCGCCGGTCGCTTTCCAGTGGTACGCGGTCGCGCCGGGCGGGACTTTATGGAGGAACGTGAGGGCATTTTCGAGGTGGTAACGGTTCGTCCCCTCGTGCGGGGGGCAATTCGACTCTAGTCCCACCTGCCGTGCCTGTCCACACCCTGCGCCCGAGGCATACTATTCCAGTGTCGGGGTGCTAACGTGCAGCAATCCAATTTTCAGAAACAAAACCGGTATCCATGCCCCTACTCGCTGACGCGCCGCTCGTTCCGTTCGTCGAGGCCCCGCCGGCGCTCCCTGGACGGATCGTCGGTCTGGCGCATCTCGCGCAGAACCTCGCCTGGAGCTGGAACCGCGAAGCCCGCTCCCTCTTCAAGGCCATCGACGAAGGGCTCTGGAACCGGACGCGGCACAACCCCATCCGCCTCCTGCAACTCGTGGAACGCGAGCGCCTGGAGGAGCTGGCCACCGACCCGGCGTTCTGCGCCCGGTACGATCGTGCCATGCAGTGGCTGGCCGACGAGCGCTCCGACGAGCACACCTGGTACGCCCGCACGTTCCCGGAACTGCGTGACAGAACGGTGGCCTACTTCTGCGCCGAATTCGGCATCCACAACTCGGTCCCCATCTACTCGGGTGGCCTCGGTGTGCTGGCTGGCGACCATCTGAAGACCGCGTCGGACCTCGGCGTCCCCATCGTGGCCGTGGGTATTCTGTACCGCAATGGCTACTTCGATCAGCGCATCCGGGAGGATGGCTGGCAGGAAGACAGCGACGCGCGCATCGAGTTCGACGGGGCACCACTGGTGCCACTACCGGGGCGCAACGGAGCCCGTCATCTGGTCACGGTGAACACGTTCGGCCGTGACATCCACATCCGTGTGTGGAAGATGCAGGTGGGACGGGTGCCGGTGTATCTGCTCGATTCCGATCTCGAGGAGAACCATCCGGACGACCGTCCCCTGCTCTCCAAGCTGTACTCCGGCGGCCCGGCCATGCGCCTCCGACAGGAGTGGCTACTGGGGGTGGGCGGCGTGCGCGCGCTCCGCGCGCTCGGCATCGACCCGGCAGCGTGGCACGCCAATGAAGGCCATGCGGCCTTCATGATGGTGGAGCGGGTGCGCGAGCATTGTGCGGCGGGCCTTGCCTACGCCGACGCCGTGAAGGCGGTGCGCAACTGCAGCGTGTTCACCACGCATACCCCGGTCCCCGCCGGCCACGACCATTTCTCCGTGGACGAAGTACGCGAGTGCGCCAACGGGTACTGGCAGGACATGGGCATCGATTTGGAGACGTTCCTGCGCATCGGCTATCACCCCGATTCGGGATCGGGCGTGTATCACATGACGGCCGCCTCGGTGCGCCTCTCGCGCCGCGTGAACGCCGTCTCGCGCCGTCACGGCATCGTGACGCGCGACATGAGCCGCTCGATGTGGCCCAACCGCCCGGCAGAGTCGATTCCCGTGGGGCACGTGACCAACGGCGTGCACCTCGCCACGTGGATGTCGGACCCCATCATGAAGCTGCTCGATGATCATCTCGGGCCGGCGTGGGGGCACGGCAACGATCCCTCGCTGTGGGAGCAGGTGCTCACCCTCGACGACGAAACGCTGTGGTACACGCACCAGCGCCTCAAGAACACCCTCATGCGCATGGTGCGCGAGGAGGCCCGTCGCGCCTTCGCCGCGCGCCAGATGGAGACGACGCAGCTCGTGGGTGCCGGCACGCTGCTCGACGCCAACACGCTCACGATCGGCTTCGCGCGTCGCTTCGCGACGTATAAGCGCGCCAACCTCATCTTCCGAGATGTGGAGCGGTTGCACACGCTGGTGACGAACGCGAATCGTCCCGTGCAGATTGTTTTCGCCGGCAAGGCGCACCCGGCGGACACCCCGGGCAAGCAAGTGCTGCAGAACGTGTATCAGTTCACGCGCGATCCGCGCTTCGAAGGGCGCATCGCGTTCGTGGAAGACTACGGCATGCATCTGGCGCACCTGCTCGTGCAGGGCGTGGACCTGTGGATGAACCTGCCGCGTGTGCCGCTCGAAGCCTCGGGCACCAGCGGCATGAAGGCGGCGCTCAATGGCGTGCCACAGCTCTCCACCATCGATGGCTGGTGGGAAGAGGGTTACGAAGGGAACAACGGCTGGGCCATCGAACCGGACGTGGACGACGACGCGGGCATGAACACGGCCAATCGTCTCTACGAGCTGCTCGAGCAGGAAGTCGTACCGCGCTTCTACGACCGCGACAAGCACGAACTGCCGCGCCGCTGGCTCACCATGATGAAGCACGCCATCCGCGTGGGCGGCCAGCAGTTCACGGCCCGTCGCATGGTGGAACAGTACGCACGCGCGTTCTACGCACCGTCCATCCTCGGCGATTCGCGCCCCGACGATCCGCCGACGGCCTGAGGCCGGCGCGGACCAGTTCCTCATGCCGTCGCAGAACGAGCCCTGCGGACCTGCGCCGTTGCGTGCCCAGCGCTACGGCGCCCTGCCGATCGGCCACCGAATGCGTGGCAGTACCGATACCACGGCAATACGGCGCGACGTCGCACGGGAGCGATCGGCCGAGCACCACGCCGAGGTGTACCGGCGTGCTACCGACATCGAGAGGAACCGGGTATGACCGGCCCGTCGCATTTACTCATCGTCCATCAGCACCTGTACCAGCCGCCGCGCGAGGATCCGTGGCTCGAGGTGGTGTCCATCGAGACGTCGGCGGTACCCGATCACGATTGGAACACTCGGATCAACCGCGAGTGCTATGCGCGCCTCGGGCGCGCCGAAGCATATCGCAAGGATGCGCGCGCGGCGGCGCGAGACGGCGATGCCCGTGCCGGCCTTTCACGGATCGTGAATCTGTACGCGTGGTGTTCGTTCGATGCCGGCGCCACGCTGTGTGAGTGGCTCGACAGCGAGGCGCCCGATACGATGCGCGCGATGGTGGAGGGCGACGCGGCAGGCGTGCGCCGCTGGGGCCACGGCAACGCCATGGCCGCCCCGTACCACCATGTCATTCTCCCGCTCGCGTCTCCGCGTGAACGGCGCACGGAAATCCGCTGGGGGTTGCGCGACTTCAAGCGTCGCTTCGGCCGCGACGCCGAAGGGATCTGGCTCCCTGAATGCGCTGCCGACGATGATACGCTCGACGCGGTGGCCGCCGAGGGCGTACGCTTCACCATTCTCGCGCCGTATCAGGTGCATGGGCACGACGACAGCGGCATGCCGGTGCTCTGGCGTGGCCCGTCGGGACGGACCCTCACCATCGTCCCGTACGACAGCTCGCTGGCCGGCGACGTGGCGTTCGGTGGCCTGCTCGGCAACCCCGGCGCGTTGGCGCATCGCTTTACGCCGTATCGCGACCAGCCGCTCACCGCGCCACGCTGCACCACCCTGGCCACCGACGGCGAAACATTCGGGCATCATCACAAGAACGGTGATGCGGCGCTGCTGGAGGCGCTGAGTCTTGCCTCGCGTCACGCCGGCACGCAGCTCACCAACGCTGCGGCCTTGGTCGCGCATTATCCCGCCACGCGGGAGGTGGACCTCGTCTCACCGTCGGCGTGGAGCTGTGCGCACGGCGTGGAGCGCTGGCGCAGCAACTGCGGCTGCCGGCTCGATAGCGGAAAACCTCCACTGCAGCAGTGGCGTGAACCGTTGCGCCGCGCACTCGAGGGCTTCGCTTCACAGGCGCACGACGTGTACGCGCGTGAGGGGGCCGCACTGTTCGTGGGCGATCCCTGGGAGGTGCGTGATGCGTACGGTGAGGTGGTCGGTCAGGACGGTAACGTACTGGAGCAGTTCGCACGCTCCGTCGTTTACGCTGGCGCGAGCAACGCCGACGTGCAGCGTGCGCGAGAACTGCTGGAACTGCAGCGGGCGACGCTTCGCCTCTTCACCTCCTGCGCGTGGTTCTTCGACGAGGTTGACCGGATCGAAGTCCGACAGGTGTTGCGCTATGCTGCCCGTGCGCTCGAACTGACCGGCGAGGCGGCGCGACTTTCACCGGACTTCGTTCAGGCGCTGACGTCAGCCACCAACGGTCATGCAGGCGCGCCCACGGCGGCAGAGGTGTTCGTCCGCGAAGCCCTGCCCCAGCGCGCACCGGCGTTGTGCGTGGCGGCGGCGGCCATGGCGTTGGCGGCATCACTCCACGACACGGCGACGATCGCACGCGGGGAGTCGACGCCCGCCGTAAGCCCGGTGCGCATTGGTACGTTCGATGTCGAGTACCTGCAGCCCGCTACGCCATCCTGGCGTGTGCGCACGACCCATCGCCGCACCGGTGCGGTCGCGACCTTCACCGGACGGGTCGAAGGCGTGGGGCCCTCACAAGTCGTACACGTCGCCCCCGAGAACGGCGCGAGCGAGGAAGTGCGCCCGCACGAGTACCCGGAAGCGATCGCGCGGCAAGTGCTGGGAGCGAGCGCGACCGATGACGTCGCGCTGCTCGGCGCCGTCTGATTCCTGCGATCTGCGACTGGAGTGGGAGCCCGAGCAGTGATGCATGCGGTGTCGCATCGAGCCCGGATCGCGGTGAGAGTTGAGCGTCCATGCGGTGGGAGTTGCGCGTCGCTTCTCAACTCTCGCCGATAGCCAACGCAGCGCTCACGTCGATCCGGGCTCCACACTCGTGCGGCCGCCTCAACTCGCCAGACTCAACGCTCGGGTCTCCCCGCTCACTTCTCCAGTGCAGCCCAGTGGATCGACAGGCCCGCATACATCTGCCGCTGAAACGCCGGCGTCCATAGTTCCGGCTGCTGGTTCAGCAGGTTGTTGCCCCCGACGGACAGCGTGGCGATCGTCGAGAGGCGCAGGCGCCACTGCATATCGATGCTGAGCAGCGCGCCCTGGCGTCCCACGATGCCTGGTTCCGTGGAGAATGGCCCGGTGATGGGTGCACCGGCGGGAATACCGATGAGCGGGGCCTGGCCCGTATAGCGCACCGAAACGTCACCCTGCACCCCGTCGAGCCACGGCCACTCGCGCGACGCACGAAGTCGGGCCGTGTGCGTCGCGCGACGCGTAAGCGGCAACCCGGTGGACAGGTTGCGCGCCTTGAGCAGATCGTATCCCGCGGTGATCTCCGTGCCCGCGAGCATCAGGCGCGCATTCGTTTCGACACCCTGCGTGCGCGCGCGCGCGATGTTCACGTTCGCATACGTTTGATACCCCGCCGCGTTGTTGCCGCGAAAGCTCCAGTCCACCAGATCCTTCACATCGTTGCGGTACGCTTCCGCATCGACCGACCAGCGAGGCGACGGCGCCCACGTGCCCCCGACACTCCCGCTCACCGAACTCTCCGGGCGCAGATCGGGATTGCCTACTATTTGATAGCCGCCGGCAGGATTGAAAAAGGTGTAACGGATTTCCTTGAAGCCGGGCGCGCGGAACCCACGCGCCACGTTCGTCCGAACACGCAGCGCGGGCAGCGCCTGCCACGCGAGCCCCGCGCTGGGGTTGGTGGTACTTCCCCAGAGCGTGCTCATCGTGTGGCGCGCGCCCACCGTGACAAGCACGTCGCGGAGTGTCCACGAGTCGCGCGCGAACACCTCGGTAATGCGTTCCCGCGCGCTGTCGCCATCCACTTTGGCGGGAGCAATCAGCGTGCGGCGGGAATGCTGCACCCCGACGTCGAGCGCGTGGCCTCCGGTCACCAGGGAGTACGCGGCGAGATACCGCCCCTGCCGCTCGCGCTGCTCCACCGAATCGGCCGAACCGCGAATGGGAAGCAGGCCGCGTGCCTGTCGGTACTGATAGTTGAAGCGCTGCTGAAACCCGCGCAGTCGAAGACGACCGCCGAGGGCTGGCCCCTGCGCTTCCACGAACCCCTGCCCACCCCGATTGTCGATGAAGCCGTTGAAATTGGCATCCAGCGGAAACCGCTGACGCTCACGGGCTCCCTGCACATCCGCGCGTGCCGTCCAGTCACGACCGAGCGCCACCCGTACGTCGCTGCGCACATCAAAGATCCGATTGAACGTGCTACCGGCAGCGTTGTAGCCAGTGAGCCGGTCGGTCTGACGCCACCCACCATTCAGCCGGTATCCGACACGACCGGTGGTGTGGCTCACGCCCAGCGACGACTCCTGTCTACCAAGCTCACCCTGACGCGCCACTCCGTCGAGTGTGAGCGACTTCGTCGGTGCCGCCTGCACGATGTTGATCACCCCACCCAGCGCATCGCTGCCGAACTCCACACTGCTCGGCCCTTTCGTCACTTCGATGCGTTCTGTGGCGATGGTACTCAGGCGTCCAATGTCGCGACTCTCGATGAGCGAACCCGCCACCGGCTCGCCGTCCACCAACACGAGTACGCGTGAATCGTCGAAGCCGCGTATGGAAACACTCGTCTTGCTCGGTGGTGCCGGCAGCTCCTGCATCCCCGGCAGTTGCCGCAGCAGCTGATTGGCCGACACGGCCGCGGTGGCGTCGATATCCTTGCGGTCCACCACCGTCACGCTGCGTGGCGACTCGTTGGCACGAATCACGCGCTGTCCCATCGTGGTGGTGAACACTGGCAGTACCGTGGCGAGTGGCACCAGAGCTGCACGCCACTCGGTCGCCATCGCGTCCGCACTCACCGCCATCCGGCGCTCGCGATAGCCAAGCACGCGCACGAGCAACGAATCCCCAGGGCGCGCCGCGATACTGAAGCGCCCCTTTGCGTCACTGCGGACGCGCACACCGCTCACGAGGTGCCGGATTTCGGCGGACGCGATCGGAGCGCCGTCGGCGTGCGACACCACCTGACCGTGCACCGATGCCGTCTGCGCAAAACCGACTGCCGGCATGACGATGGTCATGCCGGCAGTCAGTACGATCCCGACGCCATGGCGCACGCGCAATCGCATCAACGGATGCGCGCGTACCGCACGGTGGGATACCCGGCAACGCCCGTGTTGCTGTAGTAATCCACGAGCTGGAACTTCCACACCCGCGTCCCCACCTTCGCGAAGTACGTGTTGAATGCCGGGTGCAGACGCTGCTGACCGGTGAGATCGTAGCGGAACGGTGCCTTGGTATCGAGGATGGAATTGGGAATGGGCCCCAGCAGCTGCGAAAGGAAGGGCACATACTGCGGCGCATCGCTCGCGCTCGAAACACCCGCGAACGTCGGCGAGGCACTTCCGGGATTCGTCCCCACGTTGCACGCCGAGTTGACCGTGATCGCGAGCTGCGTCGGATCGGGATTGAACTGGATGTCCCAGTTGCAGCCATTCGGCGTCACGACGGAATTGGTGGCGAAGCTGATCGCCCGGGTCGCGCCTGCGGGAGCAACCGCCAGACGCTGCACGGCGCCGAGCGTGTTTCCGGCCTGCAGACGCGATTCCAGGACGATCGAGTCCGTGGCACGCGTGCGGTTGAAGCCGATCACCGCGTTGCGGAAGATCGCGAACTGACCGCTGGCGAGCCGGATCTTCCAAAACTGCGCGGCGTTGGCTACCGGCACACTGCCGAGCACGATATGCGCCTGCGGGTTCTGCGCGAGTCGATCAGTGGTGAAGACGCTGTCGGCCGGAATCTGCGCGTCGCGCAGCCCGTCGAAGGCGGCCAGGGTATTGGCGCGCGTGTAGCCGAGCACCTCGGCTGCGGTCGCGTTCTGATTGTTCGCCAGCGTGAAACCGAGTACCGTCTTGGAGGCGCCGGTCGCCGGCGAAGCAAGCCGCACTTCGTAGCGACGAAGCGCGACGTCCCAATCGGCGGAGGGCAACACCAGGCCGCCGGTGGTAAAGCTGAAGTACACCAGGGTATCGTTGCTGCTGGCGTTGAGCGGCTGCGACGTCACCACTTCGTTGAGGGCCGGTTCACGTACCACTGCGCCCGGACCGGTGGGATTGCTCTCGCCTTCGCAGGCGGTGAGCAGGGCGGCACTACCGAGCAGGACGGTAAGGGAATACGCCGGGAGGCGGCGATTCCGAACGACTCCGGCCTGAGCCTGCCGGGTCGGGAAAGTAGTCGGGTTTTGCATGACCGATCCTACCCCCCCCGAGCGCGGCGTGGCATTCGTATTTACCACAATGTCGTGGTGGGATTTATCCCGATCTGCGTCTCCGGCGCCGACGTCCGGTATTTTTCCGGAATGTCCAACACGCCTCCTTCCCGTCCTGTCGTCGTCATCACCGGAGCGTCGAGCGGCATCGGCGCCGCGCTCGCCTCCCGCCTCGCGCCCACGCATCATCTCGTGCTCGTGGCCCGCCGCGCCGATGCGTTGCAGGCGCTGGTGGCGTCGTTGGGCCGTGCCGACGTCGTGACCGTGGCCGCCGACGTGACCGTGCGCAGCGAGGTGGAGGACGTGGTGGAAACCGCCCTCGCGCGCTTCAGCCGACTCGACGTGTGGGTGAACAACGTGGGACGCGGCATCACCCGCCCCCCGTCGCAGCTCACCGACGCCGACCTCGACGACATGATGACGGTGAACGTGAAGAGCGCCCTGTATGGCATGCAGGCGGTGCTGCCGCACTTCCGCCTCATGGGACGGGGCCATGTCATCAATGTGTCGTCCATGCTGGGGCGCGTACCCATGGCGACCTTTCGGTCGGCCTACAGTGGCGCCAAGCACTTCCTCAACGCGCTCACCGCCAACATGCGCACCGAGGTGCAGGAGACGCACCCCGACATTCAGTTCTCCCTTGTCAGCCCCGGCGTGGTGCGCACGGCCTTTGGCGCCAACGCCCTTCACGGTGGACCGGATTCACGCGCGCTCCCCAACTCGCAGAGCGCCGACGAAGTGGCCGACGTGATCGCTCAGCTGATCGCCGACCGGCGGCCGGACGTGTACACGCGCGCCGGCATGGCGGAGATGGCGGTGGGGTATCTCCGGTCGTTGGGGGAGGATCCGTAACAGCGGCACCGCACCGCCGCAGCTGACCAGCGCCACCCGCTCCTGCACGACGTACGACGATGAACCGAAGCAGATCCATCGTATTGGTCGGCGCCCGCACTGTCGCGATAGTGCGTGTGTGGCGCTTCCACCGTACGGGTCCACGGCCCGTGCACCGGTACCGCCTCGCGCTCCTCTGCGGTGAAGAGCCCGCGTGCCGCCCATCACTTAATGCGATAGATAAGGTGAATTTGTATAAATGCTTGCTTGAAAAATGCTTAACTATTCATGCCGGATGGTATCTCACGGCGTGAAACACGGCGCTCTCCACGCCGAGTAAGGCGCCGAGCTCCTCGAGGACGCACACCCTGGGGCGCCTCACGGGGCTTTCTCCGAGCCCGCCACGCCTGCAGGAGCGCCTCCGCCACACCGGCGGCGGCCGCTCGCCGAAGCACAGTGCCTGGTCACGAAACTGCCGAATCGACACGGCAACCAAGTCGGCCGCCAGCGTGCCCTTCGCAAGCGCGTGACGGCGAGGCTCGACAGCGTCTGTGAACATCGCAACTTCGTGACACCGGGGTAATCCTCCCTGCCCCGCCGATAACCGGGTACGCCTCGGCTCTTCCCCACGCGCGATCCACTAGGGGGCTGATAGACACGACCGCGGCTCCAGGAGACCTGCGGGCAGCCCCAGACGATGTGGAGCCGACGGACAGGCGCCAGCAGCGGGATCCTGAAAGTCCGGCCAACGGCTCTGCCGTGACGAACTCGCCCGTCGACTAGATCCGCCAGTCAGGACGAAGCGGACGCACTTGGCCGGCGGTTTTCGCCCTTTCCGACCGGAATTACGCCTGTGTCAGCAAACAAGGAAAAAGCAGGTTTGTGACAAGAGGGCGTGTGGATAAACAGCGCTTTCGCGCTTCAAAACAGAGGGGTATCACGAAGCAGTTTATCCACAGGCAGGCCGGCCGTACATGGTTCCGGTGATGAGACTTAGCGGGTTCTCCACATCCTTTCCCACACATATCGACAATAGTATCAATGACTTAGCTGGCAAGCAGCGTATTGCGTTGGCGCGTCCATCGTCATAACATCGCGGCCCGGTATCAACGCAGCCGCGCTGCGGAGCACGACGATCACGTTCCTGTCTTCTCACGGAATTACGCTATGCACGTCATCGCCATTGACGCACCAATTGGTCCGATGGAGCTCGCGCCCATCACAAGCCTGCCAATCCACAACCATGTGGCGGCTGACCGGATCAGTGCGTTCTGGACGGATGACGACCGCTACGTCGTGCGATCAGAAGGCGCTGAAGGCGTCTGCTGGTATCGCATCGATACCGGGTCGGGGACGGACACCGAGTCGGACATGCATGCGTCTTTCGAGGCCAGGCGTGCCTTGGGCGCCTTGTTGGCCGACATCATCCCCTTGGGCGGCGGACGCGTGGCGTTCCCAGTGGGGAGCACCGGCCGCCGCGTCTATAGGGTGTGGCGTGCCACCGTGGGTGGCGCCGGACGGACTAGAATCCTGGGAGTTCGAGCTGCGCGGTCACGCCGCCTGCCAGCGTAACGCCGGCAGCCTGCAACCACGCCAGCAACATGTCCTGCCCATGATCGCCCGCCATCGCCGAACGGGCTGCACTGAGGTGCAGCTTGAATTCAGCACTCGCATCGGGGAGTGTCCGTCTGAGCACCGCGACCGTCAGCAGTTCGGTCGCGTCGGCCAGGTGGCGTATGGCGAATTCCGTCATTCGCGCTCGCAGCGCCGTGGCGTTGGCCACGGGGCCATCGCCGGGGAGCTCATGGTCGGCCCGGCGTTCGCGGAAGGCCGCCAGTCGGGTGCGCGTGGCGCTCAGCATGGGCAGTTCGTCGGCGGCGTGCTCGGGGAGCACGGCCACCGGGGCGCCCATGAGGCCCAGCCACGCCATCCACAGGGTGCCGCGGGCGTACGGTTCCCACGGCTCCTGATCAAGCCCCAGGGCGGCCCGCTTCACGGTCTCTGCGATCTGGGCGCGGGCGTCCCACCAGCGCTCGTACGCGTCGGTCTGGCGCGACACGAGAGCAAGGGCCCCCAGTTTGAGCGCCCACTTGATGGCGGATTCCCCGTCGTCGATGGGGGGGCGCAGTGCCGCCGAGCAGCGGAAGGCGCGCGCGGCACCGAGGGCGAGTACCGCCTGGGCGAGGTCGCGGGCCGCGCTCG
>DCZC01000136.1:7418-10466 GCA_002331565.1 Gemmatimonas sp. UBA2094 | reverse complement strand
GCGACGGTGGCGCGCTGCGGGACACGGACGGCGCGCGTGCGCAGGTGGCGCGCGCGCTCGATGCCATCCCGCATGACAGTGCGTCGCCGGACATGCACGCCTTCGCCCGCGCGCGCATCCTGCGGTGCGTGACGGCGGCGATTGACGTGCCGTTCGAGCAGGGTGCGCAAGTGGAAGCGGACGCATTTCTCGAGTGTCTCGCCAGCCCCGAGCGGGAAGTGCTCGTCGCGCAATTCTTCGCCGCCCGCGCGGCGCGCAAGGCGCCGAACGGCTGAACCGATCCGCTGATCAGAACACGTAGGTCGTGCCGACGAAGCCCCACCGTTCGGTTTCGGTGGTGGCGAGCGTTTCGCGCAGAAACGCGCCGGGGAGCACGAGCGCGCCGCCGAAGATCACCCGCAGATGGCGCGTGGCGCGCCAGGTCCCGGTAAGGTCCACTTCTTCCGCCACGTGGCGCGCCTGTGAGCTGCCTGCCGCGCGGAAGACGGTGTTCTGCTTGGTGTACACACCGTCGTCGAGCCGCAGGCGGTCGAAGTGATACCACGCCCCGCGCAGATCGACGCTGGTGTGCGGTTGCCACTGCGAAATCGCGTGCACTTCGCGCACGTTCGGCCGGCCGATCACATCGGCATACCCGCCGTGCTGGTGCGCAGCGGGGTAGAGCACGCTGAACACCTCGAGCGTGCCGGGTGTCTCGCGTCGTTCACTGCTCGCTTCCTCCACGCCCACGGCCACGGAGGGTGCGCCGTGCGCCCGCTTCCATTGCCACTGCGTTTCGGCGATCCAGAAGCCCGCGCTGATGTTGCGGGTGCCCACGGTACCGAACTGGCGCGCGCCTTCGAATTCGAGCGAGCGGCTCACCGTGCTCGACGTGCCCGTGCCCCACTGCCACTGCACGCGCCCGCCGCTGGTGAGGCGATAGGCGTGCGAGGCCGGCGCGTTCACCGGACGCACCCGCTGTTCGTACCAGTATGCCTGCCACAGTGCCGGCAGCCCTCGCGCCAGCGGTTTGGCGCCGGTGCTGCTCCCAATGGACAGGGTGCGAAAGCGCTGTGTGGAGTCGGCGAGGTTGGGCAACTTCAAGCGCACCACGATGGGGCGCGCATCCACGGCCTCGAGCGCGAAGCGGCCGTGCGTGACCTGCAATCGCGCGCCCTGCGAACTGCGTCGCGTGTTGGCCCAGTCGGGCGCCCCGAACAGCCGTTCGCGGGCAAGACCGATTTCCTGCCGCCCTACACGCAGCTGCGACGCACGAAAGCCCACGTCCACGTAGGCCGTCTGAAAATCCGCGCGGTCGGCGTCGTTGCTGCGCACGCCGCCGGGCAGCGTGCGGCCGTAGCTCTGGGCGTCGCGATACTCCGCGAAGGCGCGTCCCCACCCGCCGGTGCGCTTGCCCGCCATGACCTCGGTGACGAGCAGCAGACGCGTCTGCGAATGGTCGTCGTTCAGGGGCAGCGTGTTGAAGCCGCGAAAGAACTCCTCCCGCCACCGCGCCTGACCGCCCAGCGTGAGCGTGAGTGGCCAGTGCGGGACGAGCGCGATGTTCTTGAGCGGATCGGCCCAGTCCTTCGTTGCAGCTGTGGGCGCGCTCTGTGCCGCAAGCGGGGCGCCGGCAACGCCGAGTGCAGCGCACGCGACCATGAGGTGCGCGCCGGCCGCCGCGGCGCGCCGCCTGTGGACCACCGACACCACCGACACCACCGGCACGTCAGGCCGGAGTGATATGGCGCATCGAGATCTGCGACAGCGAGGTGGTGCCACTCTGCTTCATCGTCAACTCGAACTCCTTGTGCATGATCGCCAGCACGGCTTCGACGCCTTCCTGGCCGAACGCTCCCAGTCCCCAGATGTACGGCCGGCCGATGCCCGCCGCTGTCGCCCCGAGGGCGAGCGCCTTGAACACATCGGTGCCACGTCGGAACCCACCGTCACAGATCACGGGAATGCGCCCACCGGTGCCCTTCATCACCTCGGGGAGCGACACGATGGTGGCGCGCCGCGAGTTCTCCGCCCGCCCGCCGTGGTTCGACACGAAGAGGCCGTCCACACCGTGCTCGAGGGCGAGCGCCGCGTCTTCTTCGGTGACGATGCCCTTGAGCAGCACCTTCATGCCGGTGGCCTGCTTGAGTCGATCGACGAACTCCCAGGTGGGCGTCCCCTTCTCGAGCTGTGGCGGCAGCTTTTCGTAGCCGACGAGATTGGGTTTACGGCGATTGTCACGATCGTCCACCCGTCCGCTCACGCCCGGCAACGGGGCGCCGCCGAGATGGCACTTGATGCACTCGCGCGTGTCTTTGCGGGCTTCGCGGATCATCGTCTCGCGATTGCTGCCCCCCAGCAGATCCACGGTGAAGGCGATCGCGGGCGCACCGGCGCGCTCCACCCGCTTCACCATCTGCTTCGTGATCGACCAATCCGTCTGGTGATACAGCTGGAACCACACCGGCCCGCCGCGCGCGGCGATCGTGTCCTCGATGCTCGTGGTGGCCACCGTGGACAACACCATGAGGTGATCGCGCGCCCGGGCGGCCTTCGCGGTGGCCACCTCGCCGTCCTTGTGGAAGCCTTTCTGGCTGCCGAGCGGATTCACCACGATGGGCGAGGCATACCGCGTGCCGAAGATCGACAGGTGCGCATCCACCATGCTCACGTCGATCAGCCGCCGCGGCTTGAGCACCCACCGGTCGAAGCCGGCCCGGTTGGCCGCGATGGTGGCGTCGTCGTCGGTCCCGGTCATGAGGTAGCCCCAGTGGGCCACCGGAATGTTCTGCTTGGCCACGGGTTCGAAGTCGAATACATCGAGCGCATCGGCGGCCTTCGCGATGAGCGGCGGTTGTTCGGCGTGCAGCACCGGGTGCGTGCCGTGGCGCGCCAGGGCATCGGCCGCGTGGAGCAGCGCGTCCCCCTGGGCAGAGCCGCTCAGGGTGGCCAGCCAGTCGGTGTCGATCCCGGCGGCGGCCACCAGCGGGCTGCCGGCGAGAAACGCGAGGAACTGGCGGCGGGAGTTCGGGTCGGTAGGCATGGGGACAATCGGCAGGCGAACCGGGG
>DCZC01000136.1:507-7132 GCA_002331565.1 Gemmatimonas sp. UBA2094 | reverse complement strand
TTCGCCCTGCCCGCAGCGCCTCTATCGGCGCCGCTTTGACTGCCTTGTGCGCCCTCGGACTCTCCGGCACGGCGGGTGCCCAGCCGGCCCCGCGGGGGGGTGGCATGCGGCTCGGCGCCGCCGTGGCCGACTCGTTTGCGCGTGTGGCCCGGGCCAAGCCGCGGCCCACGGTGAACATCATCAAGCTCGAGGGCGCGGAACCGGTCATCGACGGCAAGCTCGACGAGGGCGTGTGGACGCAGGGGGCCGCGGTGAGCGACTTCGTGCAGCGCGAACTCAACGAAGGGGTGCCTGCCTCGGAGCGTACCGAAGTCCGCTTCGCCAGCGACGGCAAATACCTGTTCATCGGGGCGCGCATGTACGACCGCGAGCCGTCGCTGATCATCCCCGGTGAGAAGATCCGCGACGTGACGCTCGCCAACAGCGACTACGTGGCCTTCATCTTCGACACGTATCACGATCGCCAGAACGGCTTCGTGTTCGGCACGACGCCGGCGGGCGTGGAGTACGACGGCCAGGTGATCCGCGAGGGGGAAGGCGGCGGCGCCATGGTGCAGGGGCAGAACCGCATGCAGGCCGGTGCGATGGGCGGCTTCAACGTGAACTGGGACGCCAGCTGGACGGTCGCGACCACCGTCGACTCGCTGGGCTGGACGGCGGAGTTCCGCATTCCGTTTTCCACGATCCGCTATCAGTCGGCCAACGGTGAGCAGACGTGGGGGCTCAACGTCGCCCGCATGATCCGCCGCAAGAACGAGGAGCTGTACTGGTCGTTCATCCCCCGTCAGTTCAACCTCTATCGCCTGTCGCTGGCGGGCAATCTCGCGAAGCTTACGCCGCCCGTCCGTCGCATCCAGACGATGACGCCGTATGTGCTCGCGTCGAGCCAGGAACGGTGGAACAAGGGGCTCAAGACGAGCACCACGCCCACGGAAATCGGCGGCGAAATCAAGTACGGCGTCACGCCGGCGCTCACGCTCGATCTCACGGTGAACACCGACTTCGCGCAGGTCGAGGTGGACGACCAGCGCGTGAATCTCACGCGGTTCCCGGTCTTCTTCCCCGAGAAGCGCCCGTTCTTCCTCGAGAACGCCGGCGTGTTCTCCGCGGGGACGCCGCAGGCGGTCGACCTCTTCTTCACGCGTCGCATCGGCATTTCCGACAACGGCACGCCGCAGCCGATTCTTGGCGGCGGCCGGTTGTCCGGGCGCGTGGGGAGCACCACCGTCGGTCTGCTGCAGATGGTCACCGATGCGCCCGATCCGCGCACGTCCGGGCAATCGTATTCCGTGGCGCGCGCCACGCGAGAAGTGGGCGCCCGGTCGCGCCTCGGCGTGATGGCCGTGCAGCGCATGGCCACCGACAGCGGCGCGAACTACAACCGCACCTTCGCGGTGGATGGCCGCCTCGGCATCGGACAGAAGTGGACGAGCGATCTCTGGGCTTCGAAGACCGTCACCCCCGGTCGCAACGGCGATGATCTCGCCTACAGCGCGCGCGTGGCGTACGCCACCAACGTGTTCAACGCGAATGCCCGCGTGGCGCAGATCGGCGAGGACTTCAACCCCGAGGTCGGGTTCATGAGCCGGCCGGGTGGCTATCGCGCCGTGGATGCGACCGCGATGTACCTGTGGCGCAAGCCCGAGTGGGCCTGGTTCCGGCAGTGGAATCCGCACGTGAGCTACCGCGGCTTCTACGACATCGACGACGGCTTCCGCCAGACCGGCTACTGGCACCTCGATCTGACGGAAATCGAGTTCGCCAACAGCACGAAGTTTGGTCCGGAGTGGAACATCTCGCAGGAAGGGCTGCAGCGGCCCTTCGAGATCTCGCCGGGCGTCGTGATCGCCCCCGGACAGTACCAGTGGGGCACGCTCGGCTTCGACTATACCACCGACCCCAGCGAGAACATTTCGGCCACCGGTCGATTCGATTTCGGTCAGTTCTGGACCGGCACGCGCAACGGCGGCAGCGGCACCCTCACCCTGCGGCGTGGCGCCACGTTCTCCGGTTCGCTGACCGTCGACCACAACGACGTGCGGCTGCCCGAGGGCAACTTCAAGCGCACGCTGCAGGCGGTGCGCCTCAACTACTTCTTCACGCCGCGCATCTTCGTGCAGACGCTCACGCAGTTCAACAATCAGCAGCGCATCTGGTCGGCGAACGTGCGCTTCGGTTGGCTCAACACGGCCGGTACCGGACTCTTCCTGGTACTCAACGATGGGCGTGACGCCACCGGCTTCTTCAACTGGGTGCAACCGCAGCAGCGCAGCGTGTTCCTGAAGTTCACGCGGCAGTTCGGCACCGGCGGGTAACGCGCGAGAGGTGCGGGTTTCCCCTTCGGTGCAGGGGTGTGGGTCGTGAGCGGTCGGCGTGTATAATCCGACCATGCGAGACCACTCCGCCGACATCCGCGCGCTGCGCCGGCAGTCCAACGCCGCCATCGCCTCACTCGACGCGCAATACGTCTGCACCTTCATGAGCGATGACGTGGAGGTCGCCGTGGCCGGAGGGCCGGTGCTGCGCGGACGGACCGCCAACATCGACGCGTGGGAAGCCCAGATGCGCACCAAGGGCTTCGGTGGCTACGTGCGCACTCCCGAGCAGGTGACCGTGGATCCGTCCGGCACCACTGCCCACGAAGTCGGGCATTGGGTGGGACGGTGGCGCGTGAACGGCCGCGCGCACGAGCAGGAAGGGCGCTACACGGCCGAGTGGAAGCTCGGCGCGATGGGGTGGGAAATCGTGCGCGAGACGTTTACCGAGGACGGCGGCTGATCATGGCGCGGGTGCGGCGCAGCGCACGCCCTGCCTGCACCCCAGTCACCGTACCGTCGCGCACGGCGAAGACGCCGTTCACGAGCACCTGCTCGATCCCGAGCGACGGCGTGGTGGGCTGCGCGTAGGTGGCGCGATCGATCACCGTGGCACTGTCGAACACCACCACGTCGGCCAGCATGCCCGCGGCCAGCCGCCCGCGATCGGACAGACCCATGAGCGACGCCGGTAGCTGCGTCATCTTCCGAATGGCCGCCTGCCAGCTCAGGACGCGCTGCTCGCGCACGTAGCGGCCGAGCACGCGCGGAAACGTGCCGAAGTAGCGGGGGTGTGATACCCGCTCGGGGCGCATCGCATCGCAGTCGCACGCGATGGCCAGATCGGGATCGGCGAGGAGTTGCACGAGATCCGCTTCGGCGCCGAACCCCAGAATGGCGCTCGGCATGCGGTTTTCGAGCACGCGAACGACGGCCTCGCCGGGAGAAGCGATCTGCTCGCGATCCATGACCTGCTGCAGCGAGGTGCCGTCGTCGTTGAGCAGAATGCCGGCGGCCCCCGTGAAGCGGGCGGCGATGGCGTCGTTGGCTTCGGCGATGATGCGGGCGCGCAAGGCAGGGTCACGAAAGCGCGCGCGCATAGCCTCGATGCCGCCGTCCTGCGCCCACCCCGGAACGATGAGCGCTGCGAGCATCGTCTGGCCCGCGAGATAGGGATACACGTCGCCGGCCACCCAGCGGCCCCGCCGCGTCTCGGTGTGCATCGTGTCGAGCATCAGGCGCGCGCGGCCCTGTTCGCGCCCCTGCAGTTTCATGTGCGTGAAGACGGGCACCATGCCGGTCGCGAACCCGATCCGCATGGTTTCCTGCATCCCGGCCGTGGAGCTGAAGCCGCTCTCCGGCGTGATGCGGTCGTGGTTGGTGAAGAACGTGCCCCACGATGTGGCGACGGCGAGGATGCGGTTTACTTCGTCCACCGTGGCGAAATACGCCGGCTTGTAGTCGAGTCCCGCCGACACGCCGAACGCGCCCGCCTCGAGGCCCGTGGTCACCAGCTGCTGCATGCGCGCGATCTGTGCCTCGGTGGGGCGCACATCGCTGCGGCCGACGACGGTACTCCAGATGCTGTTGAACGGCACACTCGCGGCCGCGTTGATCGCGAGCCCGCGGGCCGCGAGCGAATCGAGCTGCGCGCCGAGCGCCACGTCGCCGCTGCCGTCGGCGTTCATGAGTACCGTGGTCACCCCCTGCGACAGAAGGTTCGCCGCCGTGGGCAGCCCGCCGCGATCGGCGTGACTGTGCACGTTGATGAATCCCGGCGCCACCATCCGGCCGCTCACGTCGACCACCACCCGCGCGTCGGCGCTGCGCACGTCGCCCACGAGGACGATGCGGTCGCCCCGGATGGCCACGTCGGCGCGTCGCGGTGCGGCGCCGGTGCCGTCGATGACCGTGCCACCGCGCAGGATCACGTCGTAGCGCGCACGCTGCGCTGCGAGCACGCCGGGATTCAGCAGCGCCGACACCAGCAGCGTTGCGCGCATGACATGGGGGAGCGGCCGCATCGGAACTCCGGCGTCAGGGAATGCGAAGATACGTCGCGAAGGTCACGCCGGTCGTGCGTCCCTGCGTATCCTCACGCATGTAGATCACGGCGATCGTGTTGTGATCGGGCGACAGCACGTTGGTGAGCCGCTGCGTCACCGCGCCGTCCTTCTTGTTCACAATCTCATTGACGAGGGGCGATACGGGACGCACGCTGGCGTGCGTCTGCCCCGCGTTGCCGGTCACCGGCATGTCGGTGCCGTCGAAGTTGGTGGTGTACCACCAGCGCGTGGTGTCTCCCTTCGCGTTCACCGACTGAATGGTGACCTTCATGCCCGCCGCACCGAACGGCTCGTAGGTCATGATATTGCTGGCCGGTGCCGGCGCATCGCTCTTGAGCAGCCAGCGCCCGAAGCGTGGATTGGCCTGCGCGTGCAATGCCGGGGCGACCAGCGCGGCAAGCGATACGCACACGGCACTCTGAACCAACGCGCGACAGTTCATGCAGGCTCCGGGTTGAGGTGCGCCGAATGTACGCTCCGGACGCCCCGTTGGCTGCTTTTCCCCGCGCCCGTGCACTCAGGGCGCGGTTTTCGCGGGCAGGGGTTTCACCAGCAGGGTGAGGACGAACCCCGCCGCGAGCAGCCCCGCCAGCAGCTGCAACGGCTGATCGTACACGGCGACCCGCGGCATGCCGGGGAGCAGAGCGGCCTTCGCCCGCGACGAGAGCTCGGTGATGATTACCGGGCCCAGCACCGCTGCGACGCTCCACGCCGTGAGCAGAGTGCCGTGAATGGCGCCCACGTACGCGGTGCCGAACAGGTCGGCGAGATAGGCCGGGATGGTGGCGAAGCCGCCACCGTACATCGTGAACACGGTCAGCAGGCACACGAGGAACGGCAGCCACGCGCCTTCGCGGGCGAGGACCGGAATGAGCAGGAAGAGCAGGAACTGCACGCCGAAGAACACGAGATACGTGTTGCGACGGCCGATGAGATCGGACGCGCTCGACCAGAGCAGGCGACCGCCGGCATTGAAGACGCTGATCATCGCCACCACCGCGGCCGCCTCGGCGGGCGTCTTGCCGAACAGGTCCTGCATCATGGGGCTGGCCTGCGCGAGAATGCCGATACCGGCCGTGACGTTCACGCACAGCATGCCCCACAGCAGCGCGAACTGCGGCGTGCGCACGGCCTCGCTGCGGGTGTAGCCAAGGCGGCGGAGCTCCGGGCCCGAGGACGGCGTGGGGATGTTGACGTCGGTGAGCGTGGCAATGGGGGCCGGACGCAGCAGTTGCGCACCGGCGAGCATGATGACGACGTACACCGCAGCAAGCACGAAGAGCGTGTTGGCGACCCCCACGCGCTCGATGAGGAAGGCGTTGGCGTAGCCGGCCACGAAGGCGCCTCCGCCGAAGCCCATGATGGCGAAGCCCGTCGCCATGCCGCGCCGGTCGGGAAACCACTTCACGAGCGTACTCACCGGCGCGATGTAGCCGATGCCGCATCCGATGCCGCACAGCACGCCCATGCCGAGAAACATCAGCACCGGCTGTTGCAGCACGAGGCCGAGTCCGCCCACGAGGAGCCCGACAGCGAAGCAGATCGCGGCGAGGCGGGCGGCGGTGCGGGCGCCGGTGCGCTCTACCCAAGGTCCCCACGTGGCGGCGCTCAGGCCCAGCAGCACGAGGGCACTGGTGAAGGTGGGGTAGGGCGGCGTGGCCCACCAGGGCAGGCTGGGGAGCGCCGCGATGATGGGGCGGTTGAGCGTGCTCCACGCGTAGACGGAGCCGATGCCCAGGTGCACGAGCACGGCACCGAGGGGGATGGTCCAGCGGGGGCCGGACGAGGCGGGCGTAGCGGGAGGTGTGGGCATGTCTCCGGGTGAACGGATGCGGCCGGCAATCCGTTGCCAGCCATGCGCGGCAAGCCGTTTGCCGGAGGCGTCGCATAGTTTTCCGGCATGCATGCTCTTCGACGGCTTCCCCTCGTGTCGGCGGCCATTCTGGCGCTGACGTCGACGCTTCCCGCCCAAGCGGCGCCGGCGCGGCTCGATTCCATTGCCCGTCGCATCGCGGCCGCGGCGAGGTATGCCACCTTCGTGACCGTCGATGGGGCCGACCAGCCGCAGGTCCGCACCGTGCAGCCGCTGCTGCCGGACACGGCGTGGCGCGTGTGGTTCGCCACCAACCCCCGCACCCGCAAGGTGCGGGAAATCATCCGGCAGCCGCGCGTGGCCCTGCATTACTTCGACCCGTCCACGGAGAGCTACGTGGCCGTCACCGGGCGCGCGCGCGTCGTGCGTGA
>DCZC01000136.1:0-212 GCA_002331565.1 Gemmatimonas sp. UBA2094 | reverse complement strand
AGCCCGGCGTTGGGCGTGGACAGCGACCCGGCCACGTGGCGCCCGCAGGCGTTCGTGCCCGCGCGCTGCGAGCGGGAGGTATGTTTGCCGCGTCGGTGAACCCTCTCCGGAATTCTCCCATGCGACGCATCGTCTGTTCGAGCGTGCTGCTTGCGGCCGTCGCCTTCGGCCTCGGCGACCTGCACGCGCAGCCGGCCGCACCGCCCGCCATC
>DCZC01000011.1:16462-16742 GCA_002331565.1 Gemmatimonas sp. UBA2094 | reverse complement strand
GGCGCGCGGACGGTCGCGCGGACGGGCGCGCCACCCCTTGCCGGAGGTTTAGTCCAGGCTAAATTTAGAGTATGGCTTTACCGAATGCTTCAGTGCCCCCGCTCCCCGAGGCCCCTGCGGAGGCCCCCGGTGGATCGGAGCCCGGGTGGCGGCGGGCACGGCTCGCGCCGTCCCTCTCCGAGGGGCACCGCTCCGTCGACGTGCATGGCGCGACCTGGTTCCGGAAGCTGGTGGCCTTCGCCGGCCCCGGATATCTGGTCGCCGTCGGCTACATGGACCC
>DCZC01000011.1:14833-16283 GCA_002331565.1 Gemmatimonas sp. UBA2094 | reverse complement strand
TACATGGACCCCGGCAACTGGGCCACCGACCTCGCCGGCGGCTCCCGGTTCGGCTACGCGCTGCTGTCGGTCATCCTGCTCTCCAATCTCATGGCGGTGCTGCTGCAGGGGCTCGCGTCGAAGCTCGGCATCGTCACCGGACGGGATCTCGCGCAGGCGTGTCGCGATCACTACTCCCACCGCACCGGGCTGGTGCTGTGGATCCTGTGCGAACTGGCCATCGCCGCCTGCGATCTCGCCGAGGTGATCGGCACCGCCATCGCCCTCAATCTGCTCTTTGGCATCTCGCTGCCCGTTGGAATCGCCATCACGGCGTTCGACGTGATGATCGTGCTCTTCCTGCAGAACCGCGGCTTCCGGCTGCTCGAAGCGCTGGTGATCGCCCTCATCGCGGTGGTGGGCGGCTGCTTCGTGTTCGAGCTGTTCATTTCACGCCCCGACCTCGGCGAGGTGGCGCGCGGGTTCGTGCCCACCGCCGACATTGTGCGGAATCCCGAGATGCTGTACATCGCCATCGGCATTCTCGGCGCCACGGTCATGCCGCACAACCTGTATCTGCATTCGAGCATCGTGCAGACGCGCAAGTACGCCGAAAACGCCGAAGGCAAGCGCGAGGCGGTGCGGTTCGCGTTTCTCGACAGCACGATCGCGCTCACCTTCGCGCTGTTCATCAACGCGGCCATTCTCATCGTGGCGGCGGCCACGTTCCATCGCACCGGCAACACGCAGGTGGCCGAGATCCAGGATGCGTACCAGCTCCTGACGCCGCTGCTCGGTGTGGGCGGCGCGAGCGCCGTCTTCGCATTGGCGCTGCTGGCATCGGGGCAGAACTCGACGCTGACCGGCACGCTCGCCGGCCAGATCGTCATGGAGGGGTTCCTTGATCTGCGCATTCGCCCATGGCTGCGCCGGCTCATCACACGGGCCATCGCCATCGTGCCGGCGGCGATCGTGGCGGTACTTTACGGCGAGAGCGGTACGGCCAAGCTGCTGGTGTTCAGTCAGGTGGTGCTGTCCCTGCAGCTGTCGTTCGCTGTGTTCCCGCTGGTGCAGTTCACTTCCGACCGGGTGAAGATGGGCGAGTTCGCCAATTCGATGCCGCTCAAGGTGGCCGCGTACGTCGTGGCGGCGCTCATCGCCTCGCTCAATGTATGGCTGCTCGCGCAAACCGTCAGCGGATGGATGGCCTGATGTACCGGCGCATTCTCGTGCCGCTCGAGCATTCGTCGTACGATCGCGTGATTCTCGATCACGTACGCCGGCTGGCAACCCTGTGCCAGTCGTCCATCGTGCTCATCCATGTCGCCGACGGCTGGGCCGCCCGTAATCAGCTGTCCCTGAAGCTGCGGGAGAGCGAAGAGATGCGGCTCGATCGCGACTACATCGAGCAGGTGTGCGCCTCGCTGCGCGCGGAGGGATTCGACACGGAATCCGTTCTCGCCGCTGGCGA
>DCZC01000011.1:4244-14416 GCA_002331565.1 Gemmatimonas sp. UBA2094 | reverse complement strand
TACCTCAAGGCGATCTACGAGCTCGAAACGCGCTGCGGCGCCGCGGCCACCTCCGACGTGGCGAGTGCGCTCGCGGTGGCCCCCGCATCGGTGACGGGAATGATCCGCCGGCTGGCCTCGCAGGGCTTCCTCGATCATGTGCCGTACCGCGGGGTGCAGCTCACCGCGCTGGGGCGTCGGGCGGCCCTGCGCACCATCCGGCGTCACCGCATCCTCGAGTCGTATCTCACGCGAGTGCTCGGCTACCCGTGGGACCGCGTACACGACGAAGCGGAGCGGCTCGAACATGCCGCCTCCGACGAGCTGATCGATCGCATGGCCGCCGCGCTTGGTAACCCCACGGCCGATCCACACGGTGCGCCCATTCCCACGGCCGACGGCGTCGTCGACGAGCGCCGTCACCGCACGCTGGCCGATCTCGCGGTCGGCGAACAGGCGCGCATGGTGCGGGTGAGCGACAAGGACCCGTCGCTACTGCGCTACCTCGCCGAGATCGCGCTGCAGCCCGGCGCCGAAATCACGCTGGTGGCCCGTGCGCCGTTCGACGGCCCCCTCACGCTGCGGGTCGGCGCGTGTGAGCCGGTGGTGGGACCCAATCTGGCCGCCCAGGTGTTGGTGGAATCGATGACCGCCACCATGCCTGCGTCCGCCCACGTGCATTCCGCCCCGACCGCGGTGAGCCCCGATCGCTCCCGCGACGCCACGAGCGCTCGCCCGCGGACCCGGAAACCGGCGCGCTGAGTCGTTCGCAGGAACGGCGCGTGGAATCCATACCGGTGCGACTGATTCGCATGGCCGCGGTGGTCGTGGCGTTGGCGGCGGCGCCGCTGTCCGCACCGCTGGCGGCGCAGGGCGACACCGCGCTCTCGCCGACCTACGGCCGCACACCACCGGCGTACCGCGGGATCGCCATCGATGCGCGCATGGCCGAGGATTTCGTCCTTCGCCCCGGCAGCCTCGCGCGACTGACCGGCAAACCCGGTGAGACGGGTGACACCGTGCGTATCGCCGCCGTGTTCGAACGCAAGGCCGATCCGGCCGAGGTCGCACGCCGCGAATACCGCATCCGCACGCACCTTGATCACCTGCAGGGATTGCTCGGGCTCGATGATCGGGTCGATCGCTTTGCCGTGGGCGTACCCGACGGCGTGCCGGTGGACTCGGCGGTTGCGCGCATCAATCACGTGGCCTTCGGCTTCCGCGCGCACAAGTCGGCCGATGTGGCCGTGCAGAGTTCTCGCACCTTCCGCGTGGTGGAGCGCTTTCATCGCGCGATCGGGCTGATCACCGTCGTAGCCAGCGCCGTCTTTCTGCTTTGCCTCCTGCTGCTCAGCGTGGAGGAACGGCGGCGCGACATTGCCGCACTGCGCCTCATGGGTATCTCGCAGGGCACGATCATCCGCTCCATCGTCATCGAAGCGGCCGTAGTGAGCGTCATCGGCAGTGCCATCGGGGCCGGAATCGGCTGGGTGTCGAGCCTCATCGTGAACGTGCACTTCCAGCAGGTCTACCGCACGCCGCTGCTGTTCGCGCTGCTCACACCCGAGATCTTCGTCTTCGCGACCCTCACGAGTCTCGTGCTTGGTATCGGCGCGGGTGCCGTGGCGGCATGGCGGCTGGTGCGCACGCCGCCCCTCACGCTGCTTGGACGATGAGGCGCGGACGGAGATGAGCATGCGCACGACATTGGCGCTCGCCACCTTGCGGCGGCATCCGGCGCGCACGATCCTCGCCGTGCTCGGCATTGCCGTGGCCGCAGCGCTGCTCCTCGACATGGTGATGCTCGCCACCGGCATGCGCGCAAGTTTCCGCTCGCTGCTGCTTACGCGTGGCTACCAGTTGCGCGTGTCACCCAAGGGCACGTTGCCATTCGACAGCGAGGCCACCATCGACGGGGCCACGGCCATCGTGGAGGCGCTGCGCACGAACCCCGATATCAAGGCGGTGAGTCCCTCGCTCGGGACCACGCTCGCGTTGCCGTCGCAGGCTTTCCCGTCGGTGTTCACGCTGGGGCTCGAGGCCGATGTGCAGGGCGACTACGTGCTCGAGGCGGGGCGGGATATGCCCGCGCCCCGCAACGGCGCCGCGGCTGCTATTCCGCTGCCGGCAGTGGTCAATCGCATGTTCCTCGTACGCAGCGGCCGCAAACTGGGTGATACACTGACGGTGGCGGCGGGCATCGATGCGCAGTTGCGCACCACGGCGAGGTCGCGTGTCGTGGTGCTCGCGGGAGAAGGCCGCTTCTTCTACGTGCCGGCGGAAACGCCGGTGATGGCGCTGCCGCTGCAGGAAGTCCGTACGCTGCTCGGCGCCGAGTACCGCGATCGGATATCGCTGGCGATGGCCGAAAGCCGCAAGGGCGACTCGGTGAGCGTGGAAGCGGTACGCAGCTGGATCGCCGCGTCGCAACCGCGCGTCACAGCGATCAGCACCGAAACGGCCATCCGTCAGGTCGAGGAGCGGTTGTCGTACTTCCGCCAGCTGGCGTTTGTGCTTGGCGCCATCAGCCTTGGCATCGGCTTCCTGCTCGTGGCCACGTTGGTCACACTCTCCGTGAATGAGCGACGGGGCGAAATCGCCGTGCTGCGCGCCATCGGTACACAGAAGGGCGGGGTACTGCGTCAGGTATTCCTCGAAGGATTCCTGTTGAGCAGCGCCGGCATCGCCGGTGGTCTGCTGCTGGGGCTCGTCACGGCGCGTTGGCTGAACGGTATTCTCCGCGACTTCCCGGGGCTGCCGGCGGCGTTCGACTTCTTTCTGTGGAGCCCCGAGGCCGCGTGGCAATCACTCGCGCTCCTCTTGATCTCCGGTACCCTCGCCGGTCTGTTGCCGGCGTGGCAGGCCGCTTCCATCCCCATCGTGCGCTCGTTGCGCGAGGACGCCGTTGGCTGACGCATTTTCCGGTTCGGTGATCCGCTGCGAACAGGTACACCGCCGGTACACCATGGGTGATGCCGAGGTGCACGCCGTGCGCGGCATCGATCTCGACATCGCGCGAGGCGAGTTCGCCGCTATCACGGGGCCATCGGGGTGCGGCAAGAGCACGCTGCTGCATCTGCTTGGCGCCATCGATGCGCCCAGTTCCGGACGCGTGTTCGTGAACGGCCGTGACACGGCGCAACTCGGTGATGCCGAGGCCACGGCGTTCCGGCTCCGGCACATCGGGTTCGTGTTCCAGCGCTTCTACCTCATGCCGACCCTTTCGGCGCAGGAGAACGTAGAGTTGCCCCTCGCCGAGGCCGGTTTGGGCAAGGCGGCGCGCCGAGCGCGAGCCTCCGAGCTGCTCGGTTACGTGGGGCTCGGCGACCGGCGTGGGCACCGGCCCACGCAATTGTCGGGCGGTGAACAGCAGCGTGTGGCGATTGCCCGCGCACTCGCCAACGAGCCGGCGTTGCTGCTCGCTGACGAGCCCACCGGCGAGCTCGACGCCACGACCGGAGAGAAGCTGCTGGCGCTGTTCGGGCAGCTCAATCGTGATGGCACGACGCTCGTGTTCGTGACGCACGACAGCGTGGTTGCCAACTCCGCCCGTCGTGTGATTCGCCTGCTCGACGGACGCGTGGCGAGTGATACGCCGCGCGTGAACGGGTAAGGCATCGCATGCAGAGAGAGCGCCTGGGGACGTCGTGGCTGTTGGCCTGGCGCACCGTTACCTCGCGGCCGTGGCGTGCCTTGCTGTTGTGTGGCGGCTTCGGTGTGGGCGTGGGGGTGATGGTCGTGCTGCTGGCGGTGGGCGAAGCCATGGTGAGGCAGGCCAGTCAGGAGCGGCTCGTGGGTGGCGGACAGGTGACGGTGTTGCCGGAGGGTATCGACATCGAGGTACTCACCACAGGCGGATTGGGCGGACTGTTCTTCTCGGTGCCCAACGCGCGGTTCGTGCACCGGCAGGTGTTGAGCAGTCCGCGATTGGCCGATGCGGTGACCGTGGCGGCGCCGCAGCTCGAGGGAAAACTGCTGTATCTCACCACGCCGGATGGGGTGGAACATCCTGTTCGCGCCACCGGTGAAGTGCCGTCGGCGACACGCACGCTCGGCGCCATGCCCGAAATCGCACAAGGGGCGTGGGACGACGACGCGGGTGACCGGCGCTGGACCGCCCCAACACTGGCCGAGCTGCGGCACGACGTCGATCATTTTCACCGGCCCAACGACGGACTCGCAAACGCCGACTCATGGGGCGAGTGGCACTACTTCAACGTCCTGTCGCCCGACGCGTCGCGTTGGGCATTCATCACGTTCCTCGTCGGCGGAGACGTGCGCGGGGACCGCTGGGGTGGCCAGCTGCTCGTCACGTTGCACGAGCGGGGGAAGGCGCCTCGACGTTTCGTGACCAACGTGACGCGCGATCGGGTGCGCTTCAGCCGTCGTGACGCCGATGTCCGTATCGGTGAAGGCAGCGTGACCGTGCTGCCCGACGGTCGCTACGCGGTGAAGTCGGTCGTACGCGAAGCGAGTAGTGGTGCGACGCTGGCCGTCGATCTCGTCGTGAGCCCCGCTCCCCGGGTGGAGTTTCCCGGCGCGACGCTCGCGAGCGGGGACTTCGCCTCGGGCTACGCAGTACCGGCATTGCGCGCCACGGCTACGGGGCGCATCTGCGTGGCCTCGCGGTGCGACGAGTACGTGGATGCGCAGGCGTACCACGACCACAACTGGGGCGGCTGGCGTGGCGTCACCTGGGAGTGGGGTGCCACGCGCGCCGGCGAGTATACGCTGCTGTATGGGCGCGTAAAGCCGGAAGACACGGCGGGTGGGACTTCGCCGCTCTTCGTGTACGTCACCGATGCGCGCGGGTTTCTCGCGCTCTTCCGTCCCAAGGTCATCCGGTACGACGACGCGCGCGTGGTACAGACTGCGGACGGTCCGCTCGCGGTCCCGGCCACGGCGACCCTGTTCGACGTGCGCGGGGCCGATACGTTGCGCGTGCAGCTCGCGGTTGACGATGCCGTGGCCACCGACACGCGCCAGGGGCTCGCCGAGCGTGGCGAGGGCGACTATGCGCGTGGCCTCGCGCGGCCGTGGTTCGTGCAGATGGCCGGCGAGGCCCGGATCAGCGGCCGCATCCGAGGCAAGGCGCTCGACGGCCGCGGCCGCGGATTCTTCGAAACGTATCGCTGACGCACATGCCGCCGGTGAATCCCGCGCGCGTACGTTTCGGGACACAGGGATGGAACTACCCCGCGTGGGTGGGCCCGTTCTATCCGACCGGCACTCGGCCCGCAGATTTCCTGCGGACGTTCGCGCGTGCGTTCGAGACCGTGGAGATCGATTCCACCTTCTACGCCATCCCGCCGGCGAGTACCGTGCGGGGCTGGGCGCAGCGGGTGCCCGACGGCTTCGTCTTCACCTGCAAGATGCCGCAGCAGATCACCCACGAGCGGCGCTTCGCCGGGTGTGAGGAGCTGCTGTTTGCGTTCACGGAGCGGATGCGCGAACTCGGCTCCAGGCTGGGGCCCATTCTCATTCAATGCGCCCCCTACTTCGCCCCGCGGCAGGGCAAGGCCTTCGCCGAGTTCCTGCAGCTGCTCCCCCGCGATCTGCGCTTTGCCGTGGAGTTCCGTCAGCCGGCGTGGGTACGACGCCGGGTGCTCGACCTGCTGCGTGAGCATCGCGTCGCCTTGGCGCTGAGTGACGGCAAGTGGATCCCGCGCGAATGGCTGCTGAAGTTGTGTGAGCAGCCCACGGCAGACTTCACCTACCTGCGGTGGATGGGCCCCGATCGCACGATCACCGATTACTCGCATCTGCAGGTGGACCGGAGCGTCGAACTCGACGCGTGGGCGCGCATGATGCCCGTGTTGCAGGGACAGGTGCGGGAGATCTTCGGCTTCGTGAACAATCATTTCGCCGGGCATGCGCCGGCGTCGGTGCGCATGCTGCAGGAGCGGCTCGCGATACCCACGGTCGACCCGCTGTCCATCGGGGAGCAACCCACGCTGTTCTGATCCCGCACGCGGGGGAGGCTTTCGCACCCGTCCGTCCCCTAGATTGATGGCATGACCACGCTCCGCGTGCCCCCCGCCGACAGTACTGCCGCAAGCCGTCTGGTTTGCGGGGAGTCCATGCATCCGCATGACCTGTTGGGTGCTCATGCGGCCGTCGTCGACGGAGTGAACGGGGTGATGGTGCGCGCCTTTTTGCCGACCGCCGCCCAGGTGGCGGTGCTGGTGGGTGAGCACGAATTCCCGATGCGGCGTGAGGCTCACGGACTGTTCGTCGCCTTTCTCTCGGACCGTCGGCTGCCGATCCCGTATCGTCTGGTCGTAACCGATGGTGAGGGGCAGCGCCGGATGCAGCACGACCCGTATCGCTTTGCGCCCACACTGCGCGAGATGGACCTGCACCTCTTCAACGAGGGGCGGCATCTGCGGCTGTGGGAGAAGCTTGGCGCGCATCCGTGCGAGATCGACGGGGTGCGTGGCACGGCCTTCGCTGTCTGGGCCCCGAACGCGGTGCGAGTCAGTGTGATCGGGTCGTTCAATGCGTGGGACGGCCGCGCGCACACCATGCGCATGCTGGGCACCAGCGGCGTGTTCGAACTCTTCGTGCCCGGTGTCGAAGCCGAGGCGCTGTACAAGTACGAGATTCTTGCGCGCAGCGGTGATATCTGCGTGAAGACCGATCCGTATGCGTTCAAGCTCGAACAGTCACCCGGCGTCGCGAGCATCGTGCAGGGGCGCAGCGGGTATGCGTGGAACGACGGCGCCTGGTTGTCGCAGCGCGCCGAGAGCGATCCGCTGCGCGAGCCGATGATCGTGTATGAGGTCCATCTTGGTTCGTGGGTGCGCGGTGCGGACAACCGGATGCTGAGCTACGGCGAGATCGCGCCCAAGCTGGCGGATCACGTGCGCCGGTTGGGGTTCACGCACGTGGAGCTCCTCCCGGTGCAGGAGCATCCATTCGGCGGCTCGTGGGGGTATCAGGTGGGCGGCTATTACGCGCCCACGTCGCGCTTCGGCACGCCAGACGACTTTCGCGCCCTCGTGGACACGTTGCACCAGGCCGGCATTGGGGTGCTACTCGATTGGGTGCCAGCGCACTTTCCCAAGGACGACTGGGCCCTGCGCCGCTTCGACGGCACGGCTTGCTACGAACACGAGGATCCGCGCCTCGGCGATCACCCCGAATGGGGTACGCACATCTTCAATTACGCGCGGCACGAGGTGCGGAATTTCCTCGTGGCGAATGCCCTCTACTGGATCGAGGAGTTTCACATCGACGGGTTGCGGGTGGATGCCGTGGCTTCGATGCTGTATCTCGACTACGGCCGAGCGGCCGGACAGTGGCTGCGCAATCGGCACGGCGGACGCGAGAACCTCGACGCGATGTCGTTCCTCAAGCAGCTCAATCACGCGGTGCATTCGCTGCATCCGGGGGTGATCACCGTCGCCGAGGAGAGCACTGCGTGGCCCAAGGTCACCGCGCCCATCGGTGAAGGGGGGTTGGGGTTCACGTTCAAGTGGAACATGGGCTGGATGCACGATACCCTCGACTACTACAAGGTCGATCCCTTCTTCCGCAAAGGCGTGCACGACAAGCTCACCTTCGCGATGTGGTACGAGTACAGCGAGAAATTCGTCAATCCGCTGTCACACGACGAAGTGGTGCACCTCAAGAAATCGCTGCTGGAGAAGATGCCCGGCGATGTGTGGCAGAAGCTGGCGAACCTGCGTACGCTCATCGGGTACTCCATCACGCGCCCGGGCAAGTCGCTGTTCTTCATGGGAGTCGAGCTCGGTGCGCATCACGAGTGGAACCACGATGTGAGTCTCGAGTGGCACCTGCTCGAGGATCCGCGTCGCCGCGGGCTCATGGAGTACGTGGGGGCGCTTGGTGCGCTGTATCAGCAGCTGCCCTGCCTGTGGCGCGCCGATCATGAGCCGGCCGGTTACCGCTGGATCGACGTGGCGGATCGTGAGCAGTCCGTGTTCTCGTACGCGCGCTTCGACGGGCGTGAGCACGCGCTGGTGGTGCTCAATCTCACGCCGGTACCGCGCCCGGCGTATCGTCTCGGGGTACCCGCCGATGCGACGTACCGGGTGGCCATCAATTCGGACGCACCGCAGTTCGCCGGCAGTGGCTTTCCGGTGCCCGAGACGGCCCGAGCGGAAGCCGTACCCTATCACGGCTTCGAGCATTCCCTCGCCATGTCGCTGCCACCGCTCAGCATGCTGGTGCTCGTGCCCGATACGCTCCCCGAGGAGGGGCCTGCTGCCTCCATCGGCGCAGTCGAGTCAACGCCGAAGAAGAAGGCAAAGAAGGGAAACAGGCCAAAGGCGCCAACGCACTTGGCCGCCAACGAGAGATAACGGGTCCGCATGAGCAGCACGGCTAAGACAATCACCTTTGGCATCCTCACGACCGTTGCCGCGGCGGTTTGCGTGCGCCTCGGCCTCTGGCAACTCGATCGCCTGCAGCAACGTCGCACGCAGAACGCGATCGTGACGGAACGCGGCGTGGCGCCCGTGTTATCCGTGGCCGATCTTCGCGGTCAGGATACGAGCGTCACGCACTGGCGGCGCGTGCGTGTCGACGCCGTGGCCGATTACGAGCACGAACTCGTACACGCCACGCGCACGCAGAACGGCTCCCCCGGCGTGCATCTGCTGACACCGGTGCATCCACTCGACGGGAGCTGGGGCGATACCGCGGTGCTCGTGCTGCGCGGTTATCTCTATGCGGCCGACGGACGCACCGTGGATTTCGGCAAAGCGCGCGAAAGCGACACGCTGCACGTCGAAACGCTGCTCACGTCGTTTCCTCCCGTACGGGCGGGGCAGGCACGCATGCAGTCGTCACCGCGCGCCATGCGGCTGCTCAATCCCGATTCGATTGCCACGCTCATCGGTCGCCCCGTTGCGCCGTTCGTCCTGCTGGTATTGGGGGACACGACCATGACGGACATCACGCGCCCCAGCCGGGTGCCGCCGCCGCCGATCACGGAGGGCCCGCATCTCAGCTACGCGCTGCAGTGGTTCTCGTTTGCGACCGTCTTCGTCGTCGGATTTCTCGCGTTCACCCGAACGAGGCGGAAATGATCGGCGGCGTGCCCCCCTGTTGCGCGCAGGCAGCAAGGTGAGGCACATCGCTGCGGGCTCAGATCAACGAGGCTGACCCCTTGATCGGCCTGAGCGCTCAGGTGCCATAGTACGAGCGGTACCACTCCACGAAACGCGCTACGCCGGTTTCGATACTCGTCTTCGGCGCGAAGCCGACGTCCCGCTCGAGCGCCTGTACGTCTGCGTAGGTGGCCGGCACATCCCCCATCTGCATGGGCAGCATGTTCTTCGCCGCCGTACGTCCCAGCGCCTGCTCGAGCGTGCCGATGAGATGCATGAGCTCGACGGGATTGTTGTTCCCGATGTTGTAGAGGCGGTACGGGGCCTTGCTGGTGGCCGGGTCGGGGTGGTTGCTGTCCCAGTCGGCGTTCACCGGCGCCGTGTGATCGCTGGTACGGATCACCCCTTCCACGATGTCGTCGATGAACGTGAAATCCCGGCGCATCCTGCCGTGATTGAACACGTCGATGGGCCGCCCCTCGAGAATGGCCTTGGTGAACAGGAACAGCGCCATGTCCGGACGGCCCCACGGTCCGTATACCGTGAAGAAGCGCAGCCCCGTAGTGGGCAGCCCGTACAGATGGCTGTACGTGTGCGCCATCAGCTCGTTGGCCTTCTTCGTGGCGGCATAGAGCGACAGCGGGTGATCCACGTTCTGGTGCACCGAGAAGGGCATCGCCGTGTTGGCGCCGTACACGCTCGATGAACTGGCGTACGTGAGGTGCTGGACGCCGTGGTGCCGGCACCCCTCGAGGATGTGCAGGAAGCCCACGAGGTTGCTGTCGATGTACGTATGCGGATTGGTGAGCGAGTAGCGCACCCCGGCCTGCGCGGCGAGGTTGATCACTTTGTCGAAGCGCTCGGTGGCGAAGAGCTGCTCGATGCCCGCGCGGTCACCCAGATCCATGCGAACGAATTTGAAGCCCGGTGCGCCTTGCAGTCGCGCGAGGCGCGCCTCCTTGAGCGTGGGGTCGTAGTAGTCGTTCAGGTTGTCGAGTCCCACCACCTCGTCGCCGCGCGCGAGCAGGCGCTCACTCGTGTGGTAGCCGATGAAGCCGGCGGCGCCGGTGACGAGAATCTTTGCCATATCCGTGTCCTGAAGCCCCGCGGGCGGGG
>DCZC01000011.1:0-3883 GCA_002331565.1 Gemmatimonas sp. UBA2094 | reverse complement strand
AGCAGCACCACCCCCAGCATCGTGGTCCAGAACGGCTCCACCGTGCTCGTGATGGCGGTGCGCACGTTGCCCAGCACGCGCAGCCCGGCCAAAAACCCGAAAAACGCACCCGACGCCAAGGCGCCCTGCAGCATGCTCGCCGCGAGCGCCACCGGATCGGGAACGTCGAACAGGGCGCCCGAGCTCACCGACCATCCTGTGAAGCCGAGGGCGCCGCCCACGCAGATCGCCTTCGTCACATCGAGCGTGTCGCGGCCACGCTGGAGCCCGTTGAGGACGGGGATGTACAGCGCGTACACCAGCGCCCCGGCGAGAATCACCATCACGCCCACCGGCGACAGTGCGGCGGCGCTGGGTGCGCCCACCATGGCGCCGATCCCACCGAGCGCGAGGAGCAGCGCCATGACGCGCGTGCGGTCGATAGGCTCGAGCCCCCGCACGGTGGAAATGACGGTGACCCACGCGGGATACGTGTAGAAGAGAAAGCTCGCCGTGGCCGCCGGCAGCCAGCGCAGCGACGCCAGCGCGAGGGTGGCCACGATGGCCTGGCCGCCACCGGCGATGAGCAGTGTGCGCGGGGCGTACCACGGCGCCCCCGGCCCGCGCGAGCCTCTCACGCCCGGACGTGCCGGTACGCCCCGACGCACCCACCAGCCGTACGCCAGCACCAGCACGGCACTCGTGAGATACCGCCACGTCTGGATGCTTTCGAGCGCCATCCCCCGTTCGGTGGCCATGACCGTAAGCGGCGAAATGGAGCCGAAACCGCATGCACTCACTACCACCGTCAGCGTCCCGCGCAAGACAGCCCGGCGCGCAGACCCCGCGTCGATCACAGCAACGTGCCGGCGAGAAAGAAATACGCGACGCTGAAGTACAGACTGATCGCCGAGACGTCGACGATCGTCGCCACGAAGGGCGCCGATGCACTCGCCGGGTCGAAGCCCAGTCGGCGCAGCACGAAGGGGAGCATCGATCCGCTGAGGGAACCGATGGTCACCACCGCCACGAGCGTCACACCGACGGCCATCGCAATCGACCCGGAGTGTACCCCGTAGTCGTACAGGCCCAGCATGTTCCAGGCGACAATGCGGATCATCGCGATCACGCCGATGATCAGGCCGAGGATCAGCCCGGCGGGAAGCTCTCGCAGGACGATGCGCCACCAGTCGCTGAGCCGCACCTCGCCCAGCGCCATGGCGCGGATGATGAGTGAGGTGGCCTGCGAGCCGGAGTTGCCGCCAGAACTCATGACCAGCGGGATAAACTGTGACAGGAAGACGGCCTCGTTGAGGCTGTGCTCGTAGCGCGCCATCACCGACGCCGTGAAGAACTCGCTGATGGCGAGGATGGCCAGCCAGCCGCCACGCTTGCGCACGTTCTGCCACAGCGACACCTGCATGTACGGCTCCTCGAGCGCCTCCATGCCGCCGAACTTCTGGGCGTCTTCCGTCTGCTCTTCCTGGATGACGTCGATGACGTCGTCGACGGTAACCACGCCGAGCAGACGCTTGTGCACGTCGACGACCGGCAGCGCCACGAGGTCGTAGTTCGACGTGATCTGCGACACCTCTTCCTGCGGCATGTCGGGCGCGACGCTCACCACCTCGGTCCACGCATGCTCACTGATGCGCGACCCTTCCGGCGCGGCGAGCAACTCACGAAGCGAAAGCACACCGCGCAAGCGCCCGGCATCGTCCACGGTGTAGATCGTGTACATCGCCTCACGGCGGCCGCCGCGCGCCATGGCGCGCACGCCCCGCAGCGACTCCTCCACCGTGAGCGTCTCCAGCACGCTCACGAACTCGGTGGTCATGAGACCGCCGGCGGTATACGGATCGTACTGGAGCAGGCGCTCCGTCTCGGCCTTCTCCGCCGGTTCGAGCTCCTGCAGGATCTCGTCGGCGGTCTCCTCGTCGAGCTCCTCCAGTGCGTCGGCGCGCTCGTCGGGGTCCATCTCCGCGACGATTTCGGCCGCCTCGTCGGCCGGCAGCTCTTCGAGTACCTGCGTGCGCAGCTCTTCGTCGAGGTACTCCAGCACCTCGGCGGCACGCTCGCGCGGCAAGGCCGCCAGGAAGGCACGCACCGCGTCCTCCGGCATCGCCTCGGCCACGTCGGCGAGGTCGGCCGGATGCATCTCTTCCGTCTGCGGGCCGATGCTCTCCGGATGCTCGTCCAGCAACTCGAGCAAGTCCGGCACGATCAGCGCCGCAAGCGGCCGGTCTTTGTCGTAGCGTGGAGTCATCGGCGGAGAGGGCGGCGGTCTGGGCGCAAGTTAGTCTGACGCCCCCGAGGCGCAAAGCGATCACCGGACCGGTGGAGGCACCCCCGAACCCGGTGCTTCACAGCAGCGGCAAGTGCCCCTTTTCCACCGTCATGCCGGCCAGCTGCACGCCGGCCAGCGCCAAACTGTCGGCGAGGAGCTGCCGGTCGACCGGCCCCTCAGTCTCCAAGATCGCGCCGCGCATCGATACCTCGGCCTGTAGCACCCCCGGGACGGCACTCAGGGCCGTCCAGGCGGCGCGTACCGCGTGGACGGAAAGCAGACCGTCGATCTGCACGTGGATGCGCTGTCGTGGCATCTTTCAATGTCGGCGGTGCCCCGTGCCTTCTCAACGGGTCGCACGCGCCGTCAGGACTCTCTCGAGCCGCCGCCATGCCACGTGTCGCCTTTCTCGGTCTCGGTGCGATCGGTACGCCGATGGCCCGTCACCTCGCCCGTCCCGAATTCGACCTCGCCGTCTGGAACCGAACCGGGGCCAAGGCCGAGGCGTTTGCTGCTGCCAACGCCGCGCGCGCGGTCGCTACGCCCGCAGAGGCGGCCCGCGATCGAGAGGTGGTCGTGACGTGCCTGCCGGTCTCCCGCGACGTGGAGGCGCTGCTGGACGGGCCCGAGGGGCTGTTGGCCACCATGCCGACCGGCGCCGTTCTCGTGGACTGTACGTCGGGAGACGCTGCGACGTCGCGCCGGATCGCCGCGCGGCTCGCCGAGCGCAGCATCGGCTTCCTCGACGCCCCCGTGTCGGGTGGGGGGGTAGGGGCGGAGCAGGGGGCGCTCACGGTGATGATCGGCGGCGACGACGCCACGCTTGAGCAGGTGCGCCCGGTAATCGCATGTTTCGGCAAGAAGATCGTGCACTGCGGCGCCGTCGGTACCGGCGATGCGCTCAAGGCGGTGAACAACGCGCTCCTCGCCATGCACATCTGGGGCACGGCCGAGGGGCTCGTGGCTCTCGAGAAGGCGGGAGTGAAGGCGGAAATCGCCCTCGACGTGATCAACACCTCCAGCGGCCGTTCGAACGCCAGCATGAACCTTTTCCCCGATCGCGTCGTGACCCGCGCGTTTCCGCGCACGTTCCGGCTGGCCCTGCTCGACAAGGATGTGGGCATCGCGGCCGATCTCGCCCGCGAGCAGAAGATCACCGCGCCGCTGCTGCAGCTCACCTCGGAGCTGTTCCGCTTGGCGCACACGGAGCTCGGGGAAGAGGCCGACCACGTGGAAGCCGCGCAGGTCGTCGAACGCCTCGGCGGCGCCATCATCGGAGGGCGCGCCTGACCATGTCGTCCCTTCCCACCTCCACGCTCGTGCACCGCGACGGCGACACGATGATCGCCAGTGTCGATGCCATCCGGGCGCAGTTCCCCGCCCTTGGCCGTCGCGAAGGCCACCACCCCGTAGCGTACTTCGACGGGCCCGGCGGTACGCAGGTCCCGCGCAGCGTGGCCGACGCCATGACGGACTACCTGCTGCACCACAACGCGAACACGCATTGGGCGTATCCCACCAGCGCCGAGACCGACGCCCTGCTGATGCAGGCGCGCGCGACGCTCGCCGACTTCCTCGGTGCCACACCGGGGGAAATCGCGTTCGGCGCCAACATGA
>DCZC01000034.1:10292-16446 GCA_002331565.1 Gemmatimonas sp. UBA2094 | reverse complement strand
CGGCTGCGCGAGCTGCCGCGCCTGATACGTGGGGCTGCCGGTGCTGCCGGCCATGTTCACCGGGCCCACCGAGCGCCAGCGCAGGCCGGCGAGGGTGGCGCTGTCGGGAGTGAGCGCACCGCCAGCCTGCCCGGCCAGGGGTGTCGCAGCGAATCCGGAGGCCGAGGCGCCGAGCGCGAGGGTCGTGAGAATCGGTCGAAGGCGAATCATTGCAGCCCGAGGGGTTGAGGAGTGGTGCACCGGAGCGGAATTTAGCGCCATGCAATTCTCCTCGGGGCGCGCGCTGCGCGAACAGCCGGCTCATGCCGTCACCTTCTTCGGGATGTCGGGCGTGGGCAAGACCACCCTCGCCGGCCTGCTGCAGAAGCACGACTGGTTCCAGTACTCGGTCGACTACCGCATTGGAACGCGGTATATGGGCGAGCACATCGTGGACAACTTCAAGCGCGAAGCGATGAAGGTGCCGTTCCTGCGGCAGCTCCTGCGTTCCGACTCGATCTACATCCGCAGCAACATCTCATTCGAGAATCTGAGCCCGCTCTCGACCTACCTCGGCAAACCGGGGAACGAGGCGCAGGGGGGCATTCCCTTCGACGAGTACCGCCGGCGGCAGGCGCAGCACCGCCAGGCGGAAATCCGCGCTCTGCTCGACGTCCCGGAGTTCATCAACCGTGCCAAGGACATCTACGGCTACGCGCACTTCGTGTGCGATTCCGGGGGGAGCCTGTGCGAGGTGGTGGATCCGGCCGACGACAACGATGGTGTGCTCCGCTGCCTCGCCGAACACACCATCCTCGTGTACATCCGCGGCACCGCAAGCCACACGCGCATGCTGGTGGAGCGGTTCCGCAATCATCCCAAGCCGATGTACTACAATCCTGCCTTCCTCGATGCGAAGTGGGCTGAGTACAAGGCCCTGCGCGGCGTCACCGATGACCGCACAGTGGACCCGGACGACTTCGCGGTGTGGGGCTTCGAGCAGCTGCTGGCGCACCGCATTCCGTTGTACGAGGCGATCGCCGAACGATTCGGGTACGTGATCGACATGGAAGACGTCCCCGGCGTGAAGAGCGAGGGGGACCTGCTCGATCTGCTCGCGCGCACAGTCGACGCCGACGTGGCGCGGCGCAACTCGCCGTCGGCCGGGAGTGCCGCGTGAGCGCGTCCACCGGCAGCACCCAATCCCGCCTGCGATCGATCATCGGCGGCAGCATTGGCAACCTGGTCGAGTGGTACGATTGGTACGCGTATTCGGCCTTCTCGCTGTACTTCGCCAAGAGCTTCTTTCCCCCGGCCAGCCAGACGGCGCAGTTGCTGAACACCGCCGCCGTATTCGCAGTAGGCTTCTTCATGCGTCCCATCGGTGGCTGGGTCATGGGACGGTACGCCGACAAGCACGGGCGGCGCGCCGCGCTCACGTTCAGCGTGATGCTCATGTGCGCGGGCTCGTTGCTCATCGCGGTCACGCCCAACTACGCCACCATCGGCCTCGCGGCCCCCGCCCTGCTGATGTTCGCGCGGCTCATGCAGGGGCTGAGCGTGGGAGGCGAGTACGGCGCCAGCGCCACGTATCTGAGCGAGATGGCGGGCCAGCGTCACCGGGGCTTCTGGTCGAGCTTCCAGTACGTGACGCTCATCGGCGGCCAGCTCATCGCCCTCGCGGTGCTGCTCATCATCCAGCGTTTCCTCGACAAACCCGCCATCGAGCTGTGGGGATGGCGCATCCCGTTCGTGATCGGGGCGTTGTGCGCCGTCGTGGCCATCTGGCTGCGGCGCAGCATGGAAGAGACGAGCGATTTCGAGAAGGACCGCGCCGCACGGCCCGCGCAGAGCGCTGCGGCGACCATCCGCGGTCTCATGCAGCACCCGCGTGCGGTGCTCACGGTGGTGGGGCTGACGGCCGGCGGCACGGTGGCGTTCTACACATTCACCACCTACGCGCAGAAGTTTCTCGTGAACACCGTGGGGTTCACGCCGCAAGAGGCCACGTTCATCAACGCGATCACGCTGCTCGTGTACCTCTGCCTGCAGCCGGTGGTGGGAGCGCTCTCCGACGTAATCGGCCGACGCCCGGTGCTCACCGCCTTCGGCGTGATCGGCTCGCTCGGCACCTTGCCGCTGTTCCGCGCCCTCGAGAACACCCATACGGTGAGCGGCGCCATCTGGCTGCTACTGGCGGCGCTCACCGCCGTGAGCGGCTACACGGCCATCAACGCCGTGGTGAAGGCCGAGCTCTTCCCCACCAGCATCCGCGCCCTCGGCGTGGGCTTCCCCTACGCCGTGACGGTCGCCCTGTTCGGCGGCACGGCGGAATACATCGCGCTCTACTTCAAGAACATCGGCCACGAGAGCTGGTTCTACTGGTACGTCACCGCGTGCATCGTGGCGTCGCTGGCGGTCTACGCGACAATGAAGGAAACGTCGCAGATCGGGCACATGGGCGAGTGAGGCGGCGGGGGTAACTGCGCCGTCAACGGCGGGTTACGGCCGCCACACCGCATCTGCCGACGCGTTCCCTGCCCTGTCCACTGCGTTCGCCACGATTCCGTCCACGCCGCTCGCGGGCACGTCGACGGTGCGTTGCGTGACCGGTACCAGGCGCTGGCGCCAGCTGCCGTTCGCGCGCCAGCGAACGAGGTACCACCACGTGTCGCTGCTGCCGCTGGCGAGGCTCACGGTGTGGGTGGTGGCACCGGCGACCACGCTCAGCGTCGGCGCCGAAGGCGGCGCGGCATCCAGCCACGGACTCGCCGGTGGAATGGCGCCGTTTGCGTACAGGCCGGCCGCGAGCCCGGCGGCGAACCCGCCGAGGTTGTTCTTTACGCTGCTGCCGTTGTAGAGAATACTGCCGCTCGCGCCGCCGGCGGTGGCGGTGGCGTCGCGCACGAGGGCGATCTGCGATGCGATCTCGCCGTTCGCGTACGGCGATGTGCCCGTGCCGATGCGGTACGAGGCGAGCCCCGGCCAGAGATGTCGCCGCTGCGTGTTCTGCTGGCCCCACCAGCCCAGCAGCGCGGGGAAACTCTGCCCGCTGCTGGCGATGCTCCAGTAGAGTTGCGGCGCGAAGTAGTCCACCCACCCGCTCTGCAGCCACTTCCGCGAATCGGCGTAGATGCTCGCAAAGGCGTCGAGCCCCACGATGCCCGTGGGGTTGCCCGGACGCCAGATCCCGAAGGGACTCACGCCCACCTTGGCGAGCGGGCTCACCGTGTGCACCTCGCGATACAGCCGCTCGACGAAGCGGTTCACGTTGTCGCGCCGCCAGTCGCCGAGCGACAGCGTGCCCCCGCCGCGCACGTACCGGCCGAAGGTCGCACTGTCGGGAAAGTTCGTGCAGGTGTCCGGATAGGGATAAAAGAAGTCGTCGATGTGCACGGCGTCCACGTCGTAGCGCTGCACCACGTCGCGCACCACGGCAATGGCCTGGTCGTGCACGGCCGTCTCGCCGGGATCGAACCAGAGCTGCCCGCATTTGCGCACGAGGTCGGGGCGGCGCACGGCGAAGTGCAGCGGCGACAGCCGCAGCGTGTCACTCAGATTGCCCGCGCGGAACGGGTTGAACCACGCATGCAGTTCGATGCCGCGCAATCGCGCCTGCTGCACGGCGAAGGCGAGCGGGTCGTAGCCCGGGTCGCCGCCCTGCGTGCCCGTGAGCACGCGCGACCACGGCTCGAGATTCGACGGATATATCGCATCACCCGCGGCCCGCACCTGCAGCACCACCGCATTGAGGCCGGTCTGCTGCGCCACGTCGAGCAGCAGCCCCAACTCGGCCTGTTGCTGCGCGGCGGTGAGCCCTGAGCGCGACGGCCAATCGATGTTGGCCACCGTGGCGATCCACATGCCGCGGAACTCGCGCGTGATCGCCGGCACCGTCAATGCCGGCGCCGGCGGCGGGGGAGGCGGGGGCAGCGCCACACCGCCCTCGGGACTCGTGGGGCTGCCGCCACCGCAGGCCCCCACGAGCAGCGGGAGCAGCAGGGACGCCATCCACCCGATGGCGCGGGCACGGGGAACCTTTGTCGGCAGCGGGCGCATCATGATTCGGCCAATCTATCGATGGGTAGTTCCCCTTGCCCCGGTGAAGCACGCATGCCATCGTCGCCCGCATGTCCGTGACCCCCGATCCGGCGTTCGACGAAACGCCCCAGCACCCGCACGCCGCGGTGCGCATCGGCATCGACCTCGGTGGGACAAAAATCGAGGCCGTCGCCATGGCGCCCAACGGCACGATCGTAGCGAGGCAGCGCGTGCCCACGCCGCGCGACTACGACGCCACCCTGCGCGAACTGGTGCAACTCGTCACGCAGCTCGAAACCACCCAGCTACGCCGTGCCACCGTGGGCATGGGCATTCCCGGGGTGGTGGTGCCGGGTACGGGGCTCGTGAAGAACGCCAATTCCACCTGGCTGATCGGCAAGCCGCTCAAGACCGATCTCGAACGCGCGCTCGCCCGCGAGGTGCGCATCGAGAACGACGCCAACTGCTTCGCGCTGTCGGAAGCGAGCGACGGCGCCGCCGCCGGTGCGAAGGTGGTGTTCGGCGTGATCATGGGCACCGGCTGCGGCGGCGGCATCGTGATCGACGGCCAGGTGCTCACCGGGCGCAACCTCATCGCCGGCGAATGGGGACACAATCCGCTGCCCTGGCCACAGCATGGCGAGGTGCACGGCCCGCCGTGTTATTGCGGGAAGCACGGATGCATCGAAACGTGGATCTCCGGCCCCGCCGTGGTCGCCGATCACGCCCGCGTGGCCGGCGAAGCCATGACCGCCCCCGACATCATGGCCGCGGCCGCGCGCGGCGAGCCTCAGGCCGTGGCTACCCGTACCCGCCTCGTGCATCGCGCGGCGCGCAGCCTCGCCACGATCATCAACGTCCTCGACCCCGACGTCATCGTGCTCGGTGGCGGACTCTCCAACACCGAGGGGCTCGCCGAGGATCTCGAACGCGAGGTGGCCCCGTGGGTCTTCTCCGACACCGTGAGTACACGCGTGGTGGTGAACAAACACGGCGACTCGAGCGGGGTTCGTGGGGCGGCGTGGTTGTGGGGGAAGGTTACTCGGTTTACGCACTGAGTACCGAGGACTGCAACTACGAACTAGAAACTCCCCGCCGGTCACGAGATCACGTGTCTGGCGGGGAGTTTGCAGTTGCTAGTCCTACTCCGCCGCTTCCGGCGTGATTCCGACAGATAGGCCCACTTGGAATCGAACCAAGATCTTCGGCTCCAAAGGCCGAGGTAATAGCCGTTATACGATGGGCCAGCAGGCACGCCGGTCGCGCCGGTCGAATAGTATCCCGCACCGTCAGTCCGGGGGAGTACCACCCTGCATCACAAAATTGCTCTCGAACGGCGCGAGTCTGGAACAGGTCGGACTCACGGACTCATTCGTTGCGTGTCGATTCTCCCTGATTCGGGTTCCAATGCCAGCCGACCTCACCTATTTTTCGAGGCTGCGGGTGTTCTGCATTCCACCCGCCGGCACGCACCCGAGTCCTGCCCCGAACACCTTCCTTCTCGCGCGAGCATCGCATGAACGCCGCTTCGGACGTCCCGTCCACGTCCAATCCCCGCGGATTCAAGATCCTCTCCGGCACCGCCAACCGGCCGCTGGCGGAGGAGGTCGCCCGTGCGCTGGGCGCCGAGCTGTGCAAGGTGACCTGCACGCGCTTCGCCGACGGCGAAGTGTTCGTGCGCATCGATGAAAACATCCGCGGCGCCGACGTCTTCGTCGTGCAGCCCACCAACCCGCCGGGCGAGAACATGCTGGAGCTGCTGCTCCTCATCGATGCCGCCCGACGCGCGTCGGCCGCCCGCGTGACCGCCGTGTTGCCCTACACGGGATACGCGCGCCAGGACCGCAAGGATCAGCCGCGCGTGGCCATCGGCGCCAAGCTCATGGCCAACCTCATCGAGACCGCCGGCGCCGACCGCGTGCTCGGGCTCGATTTTCATGCGCACCAGCTGCAGGGCTTCTTCGACGTCCCCGTCGATCACCTCTACGCGGCGCCGGTGTTCACGAACTACTTCCGCAAGAAGGAGCTGAAGGACCTCGTGGTCGTTGCCCCCGACGTGGGCTCCGCCAAGATGGCCCGCGGCTTCGCCAAGCGGCTCGACGCGACCTTCGCCATCATCGACAAGCGTCGTCCC
>DCZC01000034.1:4528-10113 GCA_002331565.1 Gemmatimonas sp. UBA2094 | reverse complement strand
CAAGCGTCGTCCCAAGGCCAACGTGGCCGAAGTGATGAACGTGGTCGGCGAGGTCGAAGGACGCGACTGTCTCATTCCCGACGACATGATCGACACGGCCGGCACGGTGTCCGAAGCCGCCCGCGCTCTCAAGAACCTCGGCGCGAACGACATCTACGTGTGCGCCACGCACGCGCTGTTCAGCGGCCCCGCCGTCGAACGCCTGTCGAACGCCCCGATCAAGGAAGTCGTGGTGACCGACACGATCTGTCTGCCCCCCGAGCGCCGCTTCGACACGCTGCGCACGCTCACGGTGGGCGACCTGCTCGCGAAGGCCATCCGATTCACGCACGCCGATCAGTCGGTGAGCGTATTGTTCGAGTAGTACCCGCGGTACCGCACGACCGGCCGGGACGACCACTTCCGGTTACTCCCGAACCACTTTTTCCGAGGCAACACCATGGCAAACGCCACTCTTTCCGCGAACACCCGCGCCGAGACCGGCAAGGGCGCCGCGCGCAAGCTCCGTCAGGCGGGCAACATCCCCGCGGTCATCTACGGGCACAACCGCGAGCCGCAGTCGCTCGTGCTCAATTCGCGTGAAACCGAAAAGCTCGTGAAGAGCATTCCCGTGAGCAGCACGGCCATCGACCTGTCGATCGACGGCACGACGGTCCGCACGCTCATCCGTGAAATCCAGCGCCACCCATTCAAGCGCAGCATCCTGCACATCGACTTCCAGGAGTTGGTGGCCGGTGAGACGGTGACGGTGAAGTGCCCCATCGTGTACGTGGGCACGCCGGAAGGTGTCCGTCTCGATGGCGGCATCCTCGACCAGATCATGCACGAGCTGCAGATCCAGGTCGACCCGAGCAACCTCCCGAACCACATCGACGTCGACATCTCGGCGCTCAAGGTGGGCAAGTCGCTGCACGTGTCCGACCTCACGGTGCCCGCGGGCATCAAGATCGTCGACGACGCGTCGAGCACGGTGTGCGTCGTGCAGCAGCCGAAGCAGGCGCCGGATTCGGCGGCCGCGGGCGCGGCCGAGCCGGAGCTCATCCGCAAGCCGAAGCCGGAAGACAAGTAATCCGTCTTCGATTCATCTCGCAGGGCGCGGAATCCGTACGGCATGGTCACTCCACGCTGGCGCATTCCGCGCCCTGCGCGTTTACCGCTCCGTATGAAAGTCATCGTGGGGCTCGGTAATCCCGGGCGCGAATACGAAGCCACCCGGCACAACGTGGGGTGGTGGCTGGTCGACGTGCTGGCGCAGCGCTGGCACTTCGAGCCGTTCCGCAAGGACGGAGACGCCGTGAGTACCACCGGCCTCGTCGGCGCGAAAAAGGTCAAGCTCGTGAAGCCGCAGACGTACATGAACAAGAGCGGCGAAGTCCTGCGCCCCTACCTCAAGCGCGAGGGGTGGAGTGCGGCGCAGGATCTGCTGGTCATCGTCGATGAGGTGGCGGTGCCCGTCGGAGAATTCCGCCTGCGCGCGGCCGGCAGCCCCGGTGGACACAATGGGCTCAAGAGCGTGGAGGCGCATCTCAAGAGCGCGAGCTACCCGCGACTCCGCATCGGCATCAAGCCCGTGGACGAACGCCGGCAGATCGGTGATCTCGCCGACTTCGTGCTGCACCCCATGCCGCGCGACGAGCGTGAACTGGTCGAGGAACAGTTCGAACGCATGTGCAAGGCGATCGAGCTGTGGATCAGCGACGGAACGGAAAAGGCGGTCAGCACGATGGGTCGGTGACCCCGGGCTGACCGCCTTCGCACAGCATCACCACGCCCGGAACGTCAGCGTCGCGCGTTGATGTGCGTCTTGGTCCACAGCAGCACCACCGCGCAGCTGTTGCCCGGGGTCTGAAAACGCGTGGGCGCCATGTTCTCGCTGGGGTAGATCTCCACCGCGGCGATGTTGTCCTTGTCCACCCGCGCCAGCATGTTGTCGAAGGTCATCGGCTCGCGCACGCCGTTCACCCACAGGGTGGCCACGCAGTCGCCGCGTCCGCGCAGAATGAAATCACCGGGTGAGCGCCCCACCTGGGTGCGCAGCCCGGGCGCCGCGTCGAGCGCCTGACGCGTTTCCACGTAGCCACGGAAATACGTCGAGTCGAGGAAGCGGCCCTTGTTGGCCACCCGGCGCTCATCGAGTTCGCGCGCATCACGCGTCATCACCCGTGTCTCGCGCGTCTCCACCGCGTTGAGCGTCACCGTGGCCTTGGTGATGCGCAGTTCCACCCGCGCGATGCCCTTGTCGGTGATGTCGAGCTGCTGGCTGGTGGAGAGGTAGCCCACCTTGCGCGCCCCAATCATGCGGCTCCCCGTCGGCACATTGGGGAGCGTGAAGCGGCCGTTGGGGCCCGACTGGATTTCGCCGGCGAAGCCACCGATGCTCACGGTCGCGCCGGGGACGATCGTACCGGTTTCGTCGTACACGTAGCCGCCCACCGTGGCGAACGCGCCGGCCCCTTCGCGCGGCCCCACTACGAGATCGACACGGCGCAGCGACGACGCGTCCGCCGGTACGAGCACGTTGTCGCTGCGCCATTGCGAGCTGCTGGCCACCACGGCGGCCGGCCCGAAATCCTGCACGCCGCAGAAGACGAAGTTGCCCAACGAATCGCTGCGGGTGGTGATGGTTTCGAGTCGCTTGCTGGTGTCGGCGATGCCGCGGATGGATTCCCACTGCAGCACGAGACCGAGCCCCGCGATGCGTGTGCTCCCGTCGGCCGCGACGGTGCTGCCGAACACGATGCCGCCGTTCCCATTGCCGGGACGGCGCGCCGGGGCGCACAACTTCTGCCACACCGTGGAGATGCTCGGCGTGGCCACGATGGGTCGCGCCCACGTCGCCCCGCTGTCGGGGCGCGTCGCCACCAGTTCACCCAGACCCAGCCGGTCGGCCTGATCGTGGAACGCCACCAGGCGCTTCACCGGCACCGGACTCACGATGAGAAAACGGCCGAGCGAGTCACTCACCGCGGTGAGCCCGCCGGGTTCGGCCGTCACCAGCGCCCCCGACAGCGGCTGCCACGACAGGCTGTCGTAGGCAAGTCCGCGAATGGTATCGGCAACCGGCGCCACTCCGGTACGCGTTTGCGCCCGCAGGGTACCGGCCTGCACGACCGAGGTCACGAGACTCGCCACGACCGCCACGCGAGCCATCAGGGGAAAGACGTGCGTCATGCCCGAACGCTAGCGCATTGCGACGGGCCGCTGAAAGTCCCCACGGACCGCGTCACCGCAGCCGGGGATTCGTCTTCCGCGGCGCCCTCTGGCAGGTGGGCCACGCGAAGGCGCCGGCGCCGTTGCGTCCCGGCGCGATCTGTTCGGCCGTGGCGCGCTCACGCGTGATCTTGCTGTCGTCTTCGCTGGCGAGATAGGCCAGCATCGCCACCAGCGTCGCGTTGTGCTTGAGATCGTCCCACACGACCTTGTCGTACGTGTCGCGGTTGGTGTGCCAGGTGTAGCTGCCGTACTCCCAGCTCGTGCCCCCCATACCGAACGCCGGCGCGCCGTAGCAGCCGAAGCTCGCATCGTCGCTGCCACCGCCCGCCGGCGAGCCAGGGATGCGCGGCGTCACCACGCTCGTGAACTCGGCCGGCAGCCTGGCCATCCACTGCTGCAGATGGGCGCCGGCGTTGGGCAGTCCACCGGCACCGATGCTGAGAATGCGCCCGGTTCCGGCGTCCTGATTGAACAGCGCCTGCAGCCCCTCCACCACCTCGGGATGGTCTTCGGTGTACGCACGCGACCCCACGAGCCCGTGCTCTTCGGCCGTCCAATGCCCCACGAGGATGGTGCGCTTGGGGTTGGGATACACCTTCGTGAGCAGACGGAACGCTTCGAGCATGGTGAGCGAGCCGGTGCCGTTGTCGGTGGCGCCGCTGCCGCCGTCGAACGAATCGAAGTGCGCCGAGAGCAGCACGTACTCGTTGGGCTTTTCGGTGCCCTTGAGCATGCCGATGGTGTTGAAGATCGGCTGCTCGCCCGGCAGCGCCGCATCGAGGTTGATGCGCAGCTTCGGGGACTGGTTGTTCTCCGTGAGCCGGAACACGAGCCCGTAGTCTTCGCACGAGAGGGCCAGTGCGGGGGCGCTCGTGTTGTAGGTCTCGAACACGTCGATGGTGCCCCATGCATTCTTGGGGCGCGACGAGATCACGCCGGCCGCGCCCCCCTGCTCGAGGCGCACGCCAAGGCTGCCCGTGCCCAGCGCATTGCTGTAGCCGGTGCCGCGCACGTTCACGCCGCCCCAGTCACGCTGCAGGTCGGCCCGTACGCTGTCGAGGCGCGCCTTGCTCGCGGCGGTGGCGTTGGCCGTCCAGCTCTCGGTGGGGCGGCAGGTCGGCTGCGGCGCCGAGACCAGCACGAATTTCCCCTTGGCCTTCGGCAGCCACTTCACGAACTCGGTGCTGTCGGCGAAGCGCGGCAGCACCACGGTGGCGGCGGTCACGTCCTTCGACTTGGTGCCCGGGCTCCAGGCGAGCATGGTGCCTTCGAGCGTGCGCACGCGCGGCGAGACGAGATCGATATGGGAATGGCCCCGGCGCCAGCCGCGCCAGGTGCCTACCTGTTCGTTCTTCCCCGCAGCGCCCCATTGCGTGTAGAGCGACACCAGCCAGTCGTTGGCCGCCTTCTGGCGCGCCGTGCCGGACAGCCGCGGCCCCAGCGAGTCGAGCAGCACCTGCCCGAGCTGCTGCACCTGCGAGCTGTCCATTCCGAGGCGCCAGAAGCGCTCGAGGGCGGCGTTGGGCGCCGGAAAGGTGGCCGGTGTCTGGGCGTCGAGCGCCACCGGAAGGCACGGGGCGGCCAGCGTGGCGCAGAGGGCCGCCGTGGCGACCCGGGGAGCAAAGAACGACATGGGCATGATTCTGGGATTGATAAGAGGCGGAGATGCCCCGCAGTTTAGTGAATGGACCATCCCTCCGTTTTGTTGAAGCGGGTCGCCGGCGCCCTGGCCGCGTTTTCCCTGGCCGCATGTGGTGACGCCACGCCCTCCGCCGGCACCGGCGGCGCGCTGGGCGAGGTGGTGGAGATCACCGCCCCCGCTCCCTCCGGCAGCAATACGCCGCACCTCGCCCTCGATGCCGACGGCCGGGTGATGCTGTCGTGGACGCAGCGGCACCCCGACTCCACCGTCGCCATCCAGATGGCCACCTGGAATGGCACCTCGTGGGACAGCACCCGCACCATCGCCGACAACCGCCAGTTCTTCGTGAACTGGGCCGATTTCCCGGCCATCACCGCGCTGGGGAATGGCGACCTCGCCGCGCACTGGCTCGAGCGTGAAGGCGGCGGCAAGTACGCCTACGGCGTGCGCGTGGTGCGTTCCTCCGACGGCGGCCGCACGTGGGGCGCCCCGGTGACGCCGCACACCGACGGGCTGGCGGCGGAACATGGCTTCGTGTCGCTGTGGGCCGATGGCCCCGACGGGATCGGCATGGTGTGGCTCGATGGCCGCAAGAGCGCGATGCCCGACAGCACGCGCGAGATGACCATCCGCACCGCGACGGTGTCAGCGACCGGCGCCCTCGAACGCGAGGCGCTCGTCGACGCGCGCAGCTGCGACTGCTGCCAGACGGGCACCGCGCCCACCCGCA
>DCZC01000034.1:376-4371 GCA_002331565.1 Gemmatimonas sp. UBA2094 | reverse complement strand
AGACGGGCACCGCGCCCACCCGCACCGGCCGCGTGATCGTGTACCGCGACCGCACCACCGAGGAGATCCGCGACATCGCCGTCGTGCGGCGCACCGACAGCGGCTGGACGGCCCCGCAGAAGGTGCACAACGACGATTGGCACTATCCGGGCTGTCCCGTGAACGGCCCGCAGGCGGCGAGTCGCGGGGACACGGTGGTGGTGGCGTGGTACACGGCCGCCCACGATACCGCGCGGGTGAACGTGGCGCGCTCGGTGGACGGCGGCGCCACCTTCGGGGCGCCGGTCCGCATCGACGACGGCGATCCGATCGGCCGCGTAGACGTGGTGCTCGACGACGACGCCAACCCGGTAGTGGTGTGGCTCGAACAGCGTGGCCCGGACGCCGCCGAAGTGCTCGCGCGCCGTCTCGTGGGGAACGCCCCGGGCCCCATCCGTGTCCTATCCCGTACGTCGGGGGCGCGGCAAAGCGGATTTCCGCGCCTCACCCGTCACGGGAACGACGTCGTGGCCGCGTGGACGAGCGTGAACCCGCTACAGGTCCATGTCGCCCGTTTTTCTCTTTCCTCCAAATAGCTCTCGATGATCTCCCTCGTGTCGCGCCGGTTCGTCGCCCTTGCTCTTGCCCCGTTGTGCTTCGCCGTCGCGTTACCGGCCAGCGCGCAGGACGCCCCGAAGAAGCAGTCGGTGGATGCCGGCATGAACGCCGGTGTGAACAGCACGCCGCTGCCGCTCAAGCTCGCGCCGCGCCCCACCACCGGCGCCATCACCTTGCAGGATCTGATGACGCGCCTCTACATCTTTGCCGACGACTCGCTCGCCGGCCGGGACGTGGGCACCGAGGGCCACTACAAGGCCACCACGTACATCGCCGGTGAACTCAAGCGGCTGGGCCTCAAGCCGATGGGCGACAGTGGCACGTTCTTCCAGACGCTGCCGCTCAAGTCGCGCCAGGTTGATCGCCTGTCGAGTTTCGTGGCCGGCGGCACCAATCTCGCGCTCGGGCAGGCGTGGGGCTTCAGCGGCCCGAGCCTCACGGTCGACGATGCCGAAGTGTTCTTCGCCGGCCCGCTGACGGAAGAGGGGATGCCGCCGGTCACCCCCGCGCAGGCGAAGGGGCGCGTCGTAGCGTACAGCATCACCAACAATCCGGCGCTGCAGCGCGCGGTGGTGGGACGCATCGACGCGCCGGCCGGCAGCCTGGGGGTGCTCTTCCTGCTGCCCGCGCAGGCGCGCGGTGTGCTCAACTACGTGCTGCAGGGGGGCCTCGCGCCGGTGGATCCGAACGCGCCGGCCGACTCGCGCCTCTTCGTGACCGACTCCGCGACGATGCGCATCTTCGGGAACGGCATGAACCTGCTGGTGCCGGGTGCGCTCGGCGCGAAGGTGAACATCAAGGCGGTCGTCGACATGCAGGCGCCCGCGTTTCCCGCGCGCAACGTCGTGGCGATGATCCCCGGCAGCGACCCCAAGCTCGCCACGCAGTACGTCGCCATCGGCGCGCACAGCGACCACGTGGGGACGGCGCGCCGCGCCATCGATCACGATTCGGTGCTCGTGTTCAACCGCATCGTGCGTCCGGCCGGTGCCGAGGACAGCGACAAGTTCGGCAGTGCCGAACAGTTCGCCACGATCAACGCCGAACTGGCCGAATTGCGCAAGACGAAGCCGTCGCGTTCCGACTCGATCTTCAACGGCGCCGACGACGACGGGTCCGGCTCGATGGCGGTGCTCGAGATCGCCGAGTACCTCGCCACGCAGAAGACCAAGCCCAAGCGGAGCACGCTGTTCGTGTGGCATGCGGGCGAGGAGAAGGGGCTGTGGGGTTCGGCCCACTTCACCGAACACCCCACGGTGCCGCGTGAGAGCATCGTGGCCCAGCTCAACATGGACATGGTGGGCCGCGGCAGCGCAACCGACCAGACCGGCATGAGCGCCGAGGGCAAGGAACTGCGCGGCGGCCCCGATTACCTGCAGCTCGTGGGCTCGCGCCGCCTGAGCACCGAACTCGGCGATCTGGTGGAACAGGTGAACCGCACGAAGCAGCACAACTTCACCTTCGACTACGCGATGGACGCCAACGGCCATCCGATGAACATCTACTGCCGCAGCGATCACTACGAGTATGCCAAGTGGAACATCCCGGTCACGTTCTTCACCACCGGCGGACACTCGGCTTATCACCAGCTCACCGACGAGCCGCAGTACATCGATTATCCGCACATGCAGCGCGTGTCGCGCCTCGTGGCGGATATCGCGATGGCCGTGGGCAATGCCGCGGGACGGCCGACAGTGGATGGGGCGAAGATGGATCCTCGGGGCAGCTGCAAGCAGTAACCCGCACTGAGGGCTGAAGACTGAGAGCTGAAAGCTCCCCCGGAGATCCCGTGATCTTCAGGGGAGCTTTCAGCTTTCGGTCATCAGCTGTCGGTAAGTCTCCTTACCGGTCCCTGGTCGTCCATCACCCGCTTTCGTAGGGTGGTGAGCATCCGACGTACCTGTACGACCTCGTCGAGGAGTGGGCCAGCCTGATCGAGGCTCAGAGCGCCGATCCGCCACGCGAAGTCGAGATGATTCTCAGTCTCGGATGCCGACGCGATCGCTATCGATAGAAAATGTGCGAATTGCCGCGCCGAATCACGAACCGCCCCCTCGGCGATGTTGGCCGCAATCGACTGTGAGGAACGGCGCATCTGGTTGCGCCATGAAGCTAGCCCAGCAGGAACCGATTCCGTCACCAGATGCACCCGGGCCGCCAGACGCTGCGCCCGCTGCCAGACCTGAAGGTTCCGAAAATTCTGCACGGCCCCACCATAGCGAGCCGCGGCGACACCGACGGTACCCTTTTCCTGCCGCCGGGGCCAATCCAACGCATCCCCTCCCCTCCCCCATTACCTTTCAAGGCTGCCTCCAAACCCAAGCCTTCTCCTATGCTTCGCCTCGGTATCGTCGGTCTCCCGAACGTCGGCAAATCCACGCTGTTCAACGCCCTCACGGCGGCCAAGGCCGAGGCGGCGAACTATCCGTTCTGCACCGTCGAACCCAACGTGGGCATGGTGGAAGTGCCTGACCCGCGGCTCGACAAGCTGGCGGACATCGTGCAGCCCAAGCGCACGGTGCCGGCGGTGGTGCAGTTCGTGGACATCGCGGGGCTCGTGAAGGGCGCGTCGCAGGGCGAGGGGCTGGGAAACAAGTTCCTCCAGAACATCCGCGAGACCGACGCGATCGTGCACGTCATCCGCTGCTTCGCCGACGACGACGTGACGCACGTGATGGGGCAGCCCGACCCGGCGCGCGACAAGGAAATCATCGAGCTCGAACTCGCGCTCTCCGACCTCGCGCAGGTGGAGAAGCGGCTCGACAAGGCGCGCCGCGCAGCCAAGGCCAACGACAAGGAGGCGCTGGCCGAACTGCCGGCGCTCGAGGCGGCCAACGCCGCGCTCTCCGAGGGCAAGCCGCTCTGGCGCGCCGGGCTGTCGGCCGACGACCTCGACAAGCTCGCGGGCTTGCAGCTTCTCACCGCCAAGCCGGTGCTGTACGCCGCCAACGTGACTGATGCCGAGCTGTCCGGCGAAGAAGGCGCCTATCTCCAGGCCCTTCGCGCGGCCGTGGCCGCCGGCGGCGAGAATGCCCAGATCGTGCCCTTCTCCGCCAAGATCGAAAGCGAACTGGCCGAACTGAGCGCCGACGAGCGCACCGAATTCCTGGCCTCGCTCGGTATCGAGAGCGCGGGGCTCGACCGGCTCATCCGCGCCGGCTACGCGCTGCTTGGCCTCGACACGTACTTCACCGCCGGTGAGCAGGAAGTGCGCGCATGGACGATTCACAAGGGCGACACAGCCCCGAAGGCCGCCGGCGTGATTCACACCGATTTCGAGAAGGGCTTCATCCGCGCCGAGACGGTGGCGTTCGACGACTTCGTCACGTACGGCGGATGGAAGGGCGCGAAGGAAAAGGGCGTTGCGCGCTCGGAAGGCAAGGAGTACGTCGTGCAGG
>DCZC01000034.1:0-221 GCA_002331565.1 Gemmatimonas sp. UBA2094 | reverse complement strand
GCAAGGAGTACGTCGTGCAGGATGGTGACGTGCTGCTCTTCCGCTTCAACGTCTGATTCCGCACGACAGGCCCGGACTCGGGCGTGCCGCACCTTTTTCACCGAACGCGGGTAGAACGGCCTTCATGATACGTGCCCTCCCCCTCCCCATGGTGCTCGTGGCCGGCGTCGCGCTGGCCGCCGCTCGCGCGCCGATGGCGGGGCAGCCCGGCACCCCGGCCG
>DCZC01000223.1 GCA_002331565.1 Gemmatimonas sp. UBA2094 | reverse complement strand
CGCCCTGCCCCGCCATCGAGTGCGACACGCGTCAGGCGGACGGCTTCGTCGTAGCCCAGCGCGTCGCTGCTCACGTACAGCGCCGCGGCCGCGTTGAGCAGCACGGCCGCGCGCGCGCCGGCGGGCCCATTGCCATTCAGCACGGCCTCGATCACGGCGGCGTTTTCCGCAGGATCACCACCGGCGAGCTCCTCCGTGGCTATGGATGCGATGCCGTGCGCCGCCGGATCGATCGCCCACGACGTGACCGAACCGCCCCGCACTTCCCGCACCTCAGTGATGCCGAGCGGCGAGATCTCATCGAGTCCCGGGGCCCCGTGTACCACCATTGCCCGGGTCGTGCCCAAGGCGCGTAGGGTGTCGGCCAGCAGGTCGAGCCGGGCGCGCTCCGCGACGCCCACCACCTGCCGCCCCGCCCGTGCAGGGTTGGCGAGTGGGCCGACGATGTTCATCACGGTGGGGACCGCGAGCTCGCGGCGGATGGGCCCCACGTGGCGCAGTGCGGGATGCATGAGCGGCGCAAACATGAATACGATTCCCGCCTGCTGCAGCGTGTCCGCCATCGCCGTCGGCGTGGTTTCGACGACCACACCAAGTGCTTCGAGCACGTCGGCACTGCCACTGCGCGACGTGAACGAGCGGTTACCGTGTTTGGCCACACGCACGCCCATGCCGGCCGCGACCAGCGCAGCGGCGGTGGAAATGTTGAACGTGGTGAGGGACCCACCGCCGGTGCCGCACGTATCCACGAGATCTGCCGCATCATCGGCCGGCAGTACGACCATCGCGTCCCGAAGCGCCTGCACGACGCCGGCGACTTCCTCAGCCGTCTCGCCCTTCACACGAAGCGCCATCAACAGCGCCGCAACCTGCACCGCTGTACCCTCGCCGCGCATGATCACGCCGAAGGCGGCGCGCAGCGTGTCGGCGTCGAGCGACCCGTACAGGGCGATTCGCTTGATGGCGGCGGCCAATGCGTCAGCCGACATGCCATGCCTCCGGCAACCATGTAGGCAGATCGTTGCGTAAGGCGATCCGCGACATCACCAAACCCAGCAAACGCACGCGTTCCTCGTCGTTGTCGGTATAGATACCGCGCCGAGCGCGGTGGGTGAGGTTGAGTACGCCCATCGGGTCCCCGTGATACGACGGCGGGAAGCTGAAAGGACGTGCACCAGGGAAGCGAGAGTGCGTAGAGGCGTGAGGAGAGCCGGCCGCGTGGAGAAAACGTCATTCCGCGCAGTCGCGCAATGGTTGAGCCCCCGACCGCGCCGCCCACGCGCCATCCAGGCTACGAATTGCGGCTTCCCGAGTTGAAGCGCGCTCCCGGACTGCCTAGCTTCCGCCCGGCATGGACCCGCGACCGATCCTCCTGCTGACGCAGTATGACGGGGGGCGCTTTGCCGGCTGGCAGCGCCAGCCTGTCGCGCGCACCGTACAGGGGGAGATGGAAACCGTCCTCACCCGGCTGTGTGGCACCCACGTCCCGGCCGTCGGAGCGGGGCGCACCGATGCCGGTGTGCATGCCCATGGTCAGGGTGTGGGCGTCAGGGTCCCGGCCAAGTGGACTCCCGAGTCGCTGCGCCGGGCGATGAACGCCCTCCTACCGGATGACATTTGGGTCGCCTCCGCGCACCGCATGACGGAGGATTTTCATCCCCGGCGGAGCGCAACCGAGCGCCGATATGGTTATCTTGTCGGTACGGACGAGGGAGCGTGGTCGCCCTTCCGGCGCCGATACGAGTGGGCGGTGCGCCACCCTCTCGACGAGGCGGCGTTGCACGAGGAGGCTGGTTGTCTGATGGGGGAACATACGTTCCGTGCGTTTGCTGTCGCGCACACGGCGCCGGTCGACGATCACCACCGCTGCATCATCGAGCATGCCGCATGGGTGCAGCGCGACGGCGGCTGGGTGTTCCAGGTTGCGGCGAACCGCTTTCTTCATCACATGGTGCGATTTCTGGTCGGAACGATGATCGACGTGGCGCAAGGGCGCCGACCGCGTGGCACGATGGCGCGGTTGCTCATCGCGCCCGATAACGCCGGCACGTCGGCGCCCGCCCCGGCACACGGGCTTTCGCTGCGCCACGTCGTCTATCCCGCGTCCTGTTACGCGGTGGAAGCGTGACGAATCCTCACCGGAGCGTCGTGTCCATCCGGCCGCACGTCGAGTCGCTGATGTCGCCACGCACGTCTCTCGTCTGCCTGTTGTCGTTCGTCCTGATTGGCTGCGAAGGCGCCAACCCGTCGCTCTCCGAAGCCCAGTCGCGTACCCTCACCTCGGCCAGCCAGGCGCCGACGGGCCTTGTTCCGGCACAATCGGTGTCAGCCTCGCGCCGTACCGCCATCACGACGGCGGTGGAACGGGTCGCGCCCGCGGTAGTGACCGTACAGACCGAAACGGTGGAACGGGTCCCGGTCGACTTCTTCGAGTCCTTCATGGGCGGCCGCTCCGGTGAGCGTCGCAACGCCGGCATCGGATCGGGATTCGTCGTCCGGGCAGACGGGGTCATCGTCACGAACGCCCACGTCGTCGCCGGCGCCACGCGCGTATCGGTCGCCATGCGCGACGGGACGACGTACGACGCGACAGTCGTGGGCGTCGATGAGTCGAACGATCTCGCGGTGGTCCGGATCAAGGCCAAGGAGCTGCCGGTCGCACCGATCGGCCGGTCGTCCGACCTGATCGTAGGCGAATGGTCGATCGCTATCGGCAATCCGTTCGGCTTCGTACTCGGCAACAACGAACCCAGCGTCTCGGTGGGCGTCGTGAGCGCCGTGGGCCGCAATCTGGCCGGACGCAGCGAGGCCGGGGGCGCGTACATCGACATGATCCAGACGGACGCGGCGATCAATCCCGGGAACTCCGGCGGTCCGCTGGTGAATGCGTCGGGTGAAGTCATCGGCGTCAACAGCTCCATTTATTCGCCCAGCGGTGGCTCGGTCGGTCTGGGCTTCGCGATTCCCATCGACCGCACCAAGCGCATCGTAGAGGACCTGCTCGAACACGGTGCCGTCCGGCAGCCATGGGTGGGTATCAGGTTGCAGACGCCGCAGGCCGACAACGCCCGCGATGCCGCGAAGGCGGTGGCGCTGGTGGCACGGGTGGTCCCCGGCTCGCCGGCCGAGCGGGCCGGCGTGAAAGTGGGCGATCAGGTCGTCGGGGCCGGAACGCGTGCGGTCCGGAACCCGTTCGATTGGGAGGCGCGGCTGCTCGACATCCGGGTCGGTGAGACGTTGCCGATCACGGTGCGGCGAGGTGGCCGTGACGTGCGCCTGTCGTTGCAGGTAACCGACGCCCCCGAGGTGACGGCGCAGAAGGTCACCGTACTGCGGGAATTGCAGCTTATCACCCTAACCGATGCCATCAGACAGGAGCGTGGGGTCGCGTCCAGCGCGGGGGCCCTCGTGTATCGCATCTCCGAGCGTATCCGCGACGAGATCGGACTCCAGGATGGCGACGTGATCACGCAGGTGGGCCAGAGTCGCGTCAGTTCAGCCGAGGCGGCCTCTGCTGCCATCGACAGGAACGGTGCCCGTGGCCCTGTGTTTCTGGTGTTCGAGCGCAACCGCCAGTTGTACCAGACCTCGTTCTATCTCCGCTGACCGCCGTTCATCCGTCATAAATCGTGACTGTTCCCGATAGATCGTCCTACCAGTCCCCGCTCGCCGACCGCTATGCGTCGCGGGCCATGCTTACCCTCTGGGGACCGCAGGAGCGCTACGGCCTCTGGCGCCGCCTCTGGCTCGCGCTCGCCGAATCGCAGCAGTCGCTCGGCCTGGCGATCCCCGACGAGGCGGTCGCCGCGATGCGTGGGCATCTCGACGACATCGATTTCGACGCGGTCGCCGCGTACGAGAAGAAGTTCCGCCACGATGTCATGGCCCACGTGCATGCGTTCGGCGACGTGGCGCCGGCGGCGCGGAAGTTCATTCATCTCGGCGCGACGAGCTGCTACGTCACGGACAACGCGGAACTCATCCTCATGCGGCGAGGGCTCGGATTGCTGCGCGCCAAGCTGCTGGATACCCTCGACGCGCTGAGCGGCTTTGCCCGTGAATGGAAGGACGTACCCGCGCTCGGCTATACGCACCTGCAGCCCGCGCAGCTCACCACGGTGGGCAAGCGGGCCACGCTGTGGATGCAAGACATCCTGCTCGACCTCGAAGATCTCGAGTACCGCATCGCGAATCTGCCCTTCCGCGGCGTGAAGGGGACGACGGGGACGCAAGCGAGCTTCCTTACGCTCTTCGAAGGCGATCACGCCAAGGTGCGAGAGCTCGATCGCCTCGTGTGCGAGAAGATGGGCTTCAAGGCCAGCATCCCCGTGAGTGGCCAGACCTACTCGCGCAAGGTGGACGCGCAGGTCCTTGGCGTGGTCGCGGGTATCTCTGCTACGGCGTCGAAGTTCAGCGGCGACATCCGCATGCTGCAGGCGTTCGGCGAGATCGAGGAGCCGTTCGAGAAGAACCAGATCGGCTCCTCGGCGATGGCGTACAAGCGCAACCCGATGCGCTCCGAGCGCATTGCGGCGCTCGCGCGGTTCGTGCTGTCGCTCGAGCCGAACGCGAACCAGACGCACGCTGTGCAGTATTTCGAGCGCACGCTCGACGATTCGGCCAATCGGCGCCTTGCAATCCCGGAATCATTCCTCGCAACCGACGCAATCCTGGTGCTGATGCAGAACGTCGTGCGCGGCCTCGAAGTGCACCCGGCGCGCATTCGTCGTCGCGTGGAAGACGAGCTCCCCTTCATGGCGACGGAAGAGCTGATCGTGCGATTCGTGCGCGCTGGGGGCGACCGGCAAGAGGCACACGAGATCATTCGTGGGCACAGTATCGCAGCGGCACGCGCGGTCAAGGATGGCGCGCCGAAGAACGACATGCTGGAGCGTTTGGCTGGAGATCCGGCTTTCGGCGTACCGCTCGAGGATCTGCAGGCAGTAGCCGACCCCTCGCGTTTCGTGGGACGCTCACCGCAGCAGGTCGGAGAGTTCCTCGACGAACACGTGGCTCCGTGGCTGGCGCGCGAGCGCGCCTCAGTGGAAGTGGAAGAGGTCCGCGTATGAGCCAGGCGGCGTTGCTGCAGACGGACCTGCCGCTGCCGCTCGCTCGCCGCGGCAAGGTGCGAGACGTGTACGACGTGGATGCCGACCATCTGCTCCTCGTCACCACCGACCGCATCAGCGCCTTCGATGTGGTGATGAGTGAGGCGATTCCGTACAAGGGTGCGGTGTTGACGCAGCTCACCGCGTGGTGGCTGGCCCAGCTGCCGGCGGACATCCCGCATCATCTGATCACCGCCGACACCGACGAGATCATTGAGGCCGTCCCTGCCCTCGCGCCGTATCACGCGGCGCTCGCCGGCCGCTCGATGCTGACGAAGAAGGCAGAGGTGGTACCGATCGAATGCGTGATCCGCGGCTACATCACCGGCTCGGCGTGGAAGGAGTACCAGACGTCGGGTACGCTTGCCGGTGAAGCGCTGGCAGCGGGCCTGCGCGAGAGCGACCGGCTTGACCCACCGATCTTCAGCCCGGCCACCAAGGCCGAGACCGGTCACGATGAGAATATCACGATCGGCACGGTGATCGAGCGCGTCGGCGCCGACACGGCCGCTACGCTCGAGCGGCTGGCGCGTACGGTATACGAATTCGGTCGGGCGACGGCCGAACCGCGCGGCATCATCGTGGCCGACACCAAGTTCGAATTCGGTTGGCGCGATGGCACGCTGCTCCTCATCGATGAGGTGCTCACGCCGGACAGTTCGCGCTTCTGGCCCGCCGGTTCGTACGCGCCAGGTCGGGGACAGCCCAGCTTCGACAAGCAGCCGCTGCGGGACTGGCTGGATGTCCAGCGCAAGGCCGGGCGCTGGAACGGTGAGGCACCGGCACCGACGCTGCCCCCCGAGGTCATCCGCGCCACGAGTCTGCGGTACCGCGACGCGTTTCTCCGCCTCACGGGCGCGCCGCTCGACCTGGCGCGACTCGGTCTTCCGGCCGATCAGTAATCCGACCGTGACCATGTTCTCCGGGACGATCGGCGGCGCGGCCGCGGTGTGCATGGCCGCGGTGATCGTGCTGTTCGGACTTGCGCTGCGCGCACGTTCCTGGACGCTGTGGTTGGCGGGCTACGTCACCACCCTCCTCATTTTGGTATTCACCTGGAGGAGCCGTTGAGCACCCCTGAAGGCAGCGAACGGCGGCGCATGCGCCCGCGTGAGGCGGCGGTCATCGCGCTGCCAAACGGCTTCACGCTGGCCAATCTGTTCTTCGGCATTTTCGGCATCGTGGCGGCCTCGCGCGGCGACTTCGACGCGGCGGCACGCTTCATCGTGTTCGGTGGATTCGCCGACGCCTTGGACGGGCGCATTGCGCGGGCAACCAAAACCGGCTCACGCTTCGGGGAAGAGCTCGATTCGCTGGTGGATGCCATCTCGTTCGGCACGGCACCGGCGCTCATCATGTATTTCGCCGTGTTCCAGAGCACGCGTTGGGAGTGGATCTTCTGCTTCTTCTTCACCGCCTGTGCGGTGATGCGACTGGCCCGGTTCAACGTGATGCAGGCGGGGCGCAAGACAACGCACTTCCAGGGGCTCCCGAGCCCGGCGGCGGGCGGTGTGCTGGCGACCTACTACTGGTTCAGTCAGACCTCGCTTTACACCGAAACGATCGTCGCCGATCTGCCCTGGCATCAGATGCTCCGCTTTTTGATGCTTGGTCTCGGCATGCTCATGATCAGCAACGTGCAGTACGCCAAGTTCCCGGTCGTCAATTTCCGCTCGCTTCAGGGGATCCTTGGCTTCCTGCTCATTCTCGGCACTCTCTTCGGCATCATCTTCCTGCCGAAGCAGTTCTTCTTCCCGGCCGGTATGGCGTACGTCCTGTACGGCATCGGTCGCACGGTGTTCCTCGGGTTGCTCGATCGTCTGCCGGGGCGCGACGCGTCCGGTGAGGACGATGACGAAGATCCGGAGAGCGCTCCACCCCGTCGCCGCCGGCGGCGGCGGCGTTCCAATCGAAACCCATCCGGTCCCGACACCGGTCGCGAGGATAAGCCCGCATGACCCGTTTCCGTTGCGCCGTCCACATCGTGCCGCGTCGCGGCATTCTCGATCCCCAGGGCAAGGCCGTCTCCGACGCCCTGCACTCGCTTGGATTCGCCGATGTGAGCGACGTGCGCGTGGGCCGGTACGTGGTGGTGGACACGACCGCCGATTCTGAGGAAGCGGCCCGGGCGACGGTGAAGGCGATGTGCGAGAAGTTGCTCGCCAACCCCGTCACCGAAGACTACGACATCGCCAGCGTGGAGCGCGCGTGAAGGCCGGAATCGTTCGCTTCCCCGGCTCGAACTGCGACGAGGATGCGTATCACGCCGTCGCGGACATTCTCGGGCAGGAAGCCGTGTACCTCTGGCACAAGGATCACGATCTGCAGGGCGTCGATCTCGTGATTCTGCCGGGCGGTTTCAGTTACGGTGACTATCTGCGGGCGGGCGCGATCGCGCGTTTCAGCCCCATCATGCAGGAAGTGGTGCATCATGCCCGGCGCGGTGGCCTCGTGCTCGGCATCTGCAACGGGTTTCAGATCGCGTGCGAGGCCGGTTTGCTGCCGGGTGCGCTGCTGCGCAACGACTCGCTCCGTTTCGTCAGTGCGCCCGTCGCGCTGCGCGTCGAGAGCATCGCGACGCGCTTCACGGCGCAGTATCACGTCGGCCAGGTGATCAGCATTCCCGTAGCGCACGGAGACGGTCGCTATACGGCCGACGCCGATACGCTCGCGCGACTCGAGGGCGAGGGACATGTGGTCTTCCGCTACGTCACGTCCTCCGGTGAGGCGGCGGACTCGGCCAATCCGAACGGATCGCTGCGCAACATCGCCGGGATCGTGAACGCTCACGGCAATGTGCTCGGCATGATGCCACATCCGGAGCGGGCCCTGGAAGCCGCGCTGGGCTCCACCGACGGGCTACCGCTCTTCCGGTCCATCCTCGAATCGATGCTCGGAGGCGTCCAGGCATGACCGCACCGACGAACACGACGTCCTCGCGCGTCGAATCTCGACCGGGCGATCCGGCCATCACGCCGGCGCTGGTGGCCGAACATGGCATCACCGAGTTCGAATACGAGCGACTGGTCAACATGCTCGGCCGGACGCCGACGTTCACCGAGATCGGGGTGGTGAGCGCGCTGTGGAGCGAGCACTGCTCGTACAAGCACTCGCGTCCCATGCTCAAGACGCTGCCCACCAAGGCGCCCTGGGTGTTGCAGGGCCCGGGCGAAAACGCCGGAGTCATTTCGGTGGGTGATGGGTGGGCCGTCGCCTTCAAGATCGAATCGCACAATCACCCGTCGGCGGTGGAGCCGTATCAAGGCGCGGCCACGGGTGTGGGCGGCATCCTGCGCGACGTGTTCACGATGGGCGCGCGACCGATCGCCCTGCTCAATTCGCTGCGGTTCGGTCCGCTCACGTCTCCTCGCGTGCGCTGGCTGTTTGCCGGTGTCGTGAAGGGCATCGGCGATTACGGCAACTGTGTGGGTGTGCCCACGGTTGGCGGTGAGGTGGTGTTCGACCCCTCGTACGAAGGCAATCCGCTGGTGAATGCCATGTGCGTCGGCCTCATGCGCGAAGATGAACTCATGCGCGCCGTGGCCAGTGGTGTCGGCAACCCCATCATGGCCGTGGGGGCGCGTACGGGACGGGACGGAATTCATGGTGCATCGTTCGCCTCGGAGGACCTGTCCGAGGCGAGTGATGCCAAGCGCCCCATGGTACAGGTCGGCGATCCGTTCACGGAGAAGTTGCTGCTCGAGGCCTCCCTCGAACTGATCCGCAGTGGTCACATCGTCGCCATTCAGGATATGGGCGCTGCCGGTCTCACGTCGTCGTCGGCGGAGATGGCCGAACGCGGCGACGTAGGTGTCACGATCGACGTGACGAAGGTGCCGGTGCGCGAACAGGGCATGACGCCGTACGAAATTCTCCTCTCAGAAAGCCAGGAGCGCATGCTCGTGGTGGCGAAGCAGGGGCACGAGGACGAGGTGCGGCAGATCCTCGCGAAGTGGGATCTCGAGGCGGCGGTGATCGGTGAAGTGATTGCGGAACCCGTGTATCGTGTGACCGAGGGCGACAAGGTGGTGGCCGAATTCCCCGGCTCGCGTCTGGTCACCGAGTGCCCGCAGTATGTCCTCGAACCCAGGGAGAGCGACGCCCTCAAGGCGGCGCGCGCGAGGGATCCGTTGGCAGTGAAGCCTCGGCCGGAGGAGCGCGATCACTCGTGGACGCTGGAGAAGCTGCTCTCGTCACCCACGATTGCCAGCAAGCGTTGGGTGTGGCAGCAGTACGACTCCACCGTGCGCACGAGTACGGTGCGCGGCCCCGGAAGTGACGCCGCCGTGGTGCGTCTGCGCGGGACAGACAAGGCGATCGCCCTGTGCATCGATGGCAACGGCCGTCACGTGGCCCTCTCCCCTCGCAATGGCGGCCGCGCGGCCGTGTGCGAGGCGGCGCGCAACGTGGCCTGCAGCGGCGCGCGACCGAAGGCGATCACGAACAATCTCAATTTCGGCAATCCCAAGAAGCCGGAAGTGTATTTCCAGCTGAGCGAGGCCATCGCCGGCATGGGTGAGGCGTGCACGGTGCTCGAGACACCAGTCACGGGCGGCAACGTGTCGTTGTACAACGAAAATCCGCAGGGCGCCATTCACCCGACTCCCACCATCGGGATGGTCGGCCTCGTGGAGAGTATGGCGCACGTAACGCCGTCGGCCTTTCAACGGGACGGGGACGAGATCGTGCTGCTGGGTGAGTGCACCGACGAGCTCGGCGCCAGTGAGTACCTGCTCGCGATTCATGGGCTCACCGTCGGCGAACCGCCGGTGTGCGATCCGGCGCGCGAGCGCGCGCTCATCGACACGGTGCTCGACGCCATCAAAGCGGGGGTTGTGCGCTCCGCGCACGATTGCAGCGACGGTGGCCTCGCGGTCGCGCTCGCCGAATGTGCCATGATGGATCGCAACCGGCCGTTCGGCTTCCGGGTGGATCTCTCCGCTTGGGCAATGTTGCCGCATCGAGCGCTGCTCTTCGGTGAGGCGCATGGCCGCGTGGTGCTTTCCACCCCCGACAGTACGGCGGTGCTGCAGGTCGCGCAGCGCCACGGCATTCCTGCCCGCATCATCGGCCGGGTCGTGAACGCCGAGTCCGGCACCAGTTTCACGATTTCTGACGACACGTTCACGGCGCCCGTGGCATGGCTCGCCAAGGCGTTCCACGAGGCCATCCCACTTGCGATGGACGGCGATACGCCGGCCGAGCAGGTGGTGTCCTCGTCGCACGCGCCCACCAACGACTGATCGGGAGCTCTCCCATGTGTGGTATTTTCGGCGTCTACGGCCACAAGGATGCGGCCGCGTTGACGCAGCTGGGGCTGTACTCACTGCAGCATCGCGGACAGGAGTCGGCCGGTATCGTCGCGGTCGACGACCATGGTCACGCGAGAGTGAGTCGTGCGATGGGCCTCGTATCGGAAGGGTTCGACGACGACGAGATGCGGTTGCTTCAGGGCCCGATCGCCATCGGCCATACGCGCTACAGCACGGCCGGCTCGTCGGCGATCGAAAATGCCCAGCCCGTGCTGGCCCGGGTGCGCCGCGGTCACATTTCACTCGCGCACAACGGCAATCTCACGAATGCCGTGGAGTTGCGCCGCGAACTCGAGGATGACGGCGCCATCTTCTCCAGCTCGATGGATTCCGAAGTCATCGTCCACCGTATCGCGCGGGCGACCGGCGAGACACCAGAGGCGCGCGTGGCCACCGCCCTGCGAGGCGTGGAGGGCGCGTACTGCCTGCTGGTCGTCCTCGACGAAACGGTGATCGTGGCCCGTGATCCGCACGGCTGGCGCCCGCTCGTCATGGGGCGCCTCGCCGACAGCGTGGTGTTCGCCTCGGAGACGTGTGCACTTGACATCGTGGGGGCGGTCGTCGAACGCGAGATCCAGCCTGGCGAGATCGTGGCAGTCGATCGACACGGTGTACGTTCAACGCAGGGGCTTGCCGCGGCGTCCGTCAACCGATGCGTGTTCGAGCACGTGTACTTTGCCCGTCCCGACAGCAAGGTGTTCGGCGGTTCTGTTGACCGCTCGCGTCGTGCGCTCGGCCGTCAGCTGGCGCGCGAGTGCCCTGCCCCCGGTGCCGATGTCGTATTCGCCGTCCCCGACTCGTCCAACTCCGCCGCGCTCGGCTATGCCGAAGAATCGGGGATACCGTACGAGTTGGCGCTCATCCGCAATCACTACGTGGGGCGCACGTTCATTCAGCCCACGCAGTCGGGGCGCAATGCGAAAGTGAAGGTGAAGTACAACCCGGTGCGCGAGATCATCGAAGGTAAGAGCGTGGTGATGGTCGACGACTCGATCGTGCGCGGGACCACCACTCGCGGGCTTGTGTCGCTCGTGCGCGCCGCCGGTGCGCGCGAAGTGCACATGCGGGTCTCGAGCGCCCCGATCATCAGTCCGTGCTACTATGGCATCGACACGCCGCGGCGGGAGGAGCTCATCGCGGCACAGATGAGCCACGAGGAACTCGTAACTCACCTCGGCGTTGACTCACTGGGGTATCTCTCGATCGACGGCATGCTGTCCGCCATGCCGACCGGACCAGAGGGGTACTGCCACGCCTGTTTTTCCGGTCGGTATCCCACCGCGACGCCGGCGGAGCCGGAGTTGCTTCGGGCAGGAAGCAGTGCCGGCCTCCCGGCAGGTGTCGCCTGAGCCGTCTCCTTTTTGCAACGAGAGTCGATTCGTAATGGCAGGAACGACAAAGGGCCCGCCTTTCGGCGAGCCCTTTGTCGTAGTGGAGGTGAGGGGAATCGAACCCCTGTCCGAGACTAGATCGACCCCAGCTTCTACGTGCGTATTCCATTGATTGAGGTCTCCGTCGGCTGGCCAATGGAAAGCCCACCTCAGGACAAGCGTTCTAGAGTTTCGCCTTATGCCGGAACGCGCACCACAAGACTAGCCCAGATTTGCGATACTCACGTGCCGCCCCGGGCGGGCTGCCGCGTGAGCACTGCTACGTAACCCGAAGGTTAGGCAGCGAGCGCGAGGTTGTTGTTCGCGATTGTGATTTTCCCGAGTGTTTTACCAGGTGCTCGAGTACCTGGGCACGCTACCAGAGCTTCACCAACCCCGTCGAAGCCAGTCACCCCCGGTTCGAACGGTACTGCTACCACTCCCTTACACTACACGCGATACCACTGTTCCGGCAACGCCACCCGTGATCAGGCCGCCTCACACGTAAGGTCGGAGACGTCCGGATCATCCGCCTTGGCCCCGCGGGCCACGTATTCGTCGTAGAATGCGAGATAATTCGTGAAGATGGCCTCCACCTCGGCGAAGTCGCGCACCTGGTGCAGCTTGGCACGCAGATCGGCCGAGTTGGGCAATCCCTTCACATACCACCCGAGATGCTTGCGGAACTCGATGGCCGCGCCAATTGGGTCGGTCTCGTACGCCTGTACCATGCGCGCGTGCCCCAACGCGATCTCGAATCGCTCGTGCACACCTGGCGTCGCTGGCATGGGCTCGCCGTTGAAAAGCGCGCGTGCCTGATTGAAGATCCACGGCTGCCCATACGATCCCCGGCCGATCATGATGCCGTCGGCCTTGGTGTGATCGAGCATGCGCTTCGCATCTTCGGCTGTCTTGATGTCGCCATTGCCAAGCACCGGGATGTCGAGCGCCTCGGCGACGGCAGCGATCTCGTCCCAGTTGGCATGCCCCGTATACATCTGCGTGCGCGTCCGCGCGTGCAAGGTGAACACCTTGGCACCCGCATCCTGCATACGTAGCGCAATGCCCACCGGGTCGCGCATCTCCTCGTTCCAGCCACTACGCGTCTTCACCGTAACCGGCAGGTGCGTTGCCTTCACCACCGCGCGGATGATTTCCTCGACGAGCCCGAGATCCTTGAGGCATCCGGAGCCCCCGTTACGGCGCACGACCTTCTTGACGGGACACCCAAAGTTGATGTCGACGAAGTCCGGCATGAACAGATCGGTTACCATTGCGGCGGCATCCGCCATGGCCGCCGGTTCGGCACCGAAGATCTGCACTCCGATTGGACGCTCGTCGGCGTTGAACCGCAGCTTGCTGATGGTCGCCTCGTTTTCCCGGCGGATCCCCTCGGCCGACAGAAACTCCGTCACCACCACGTCCGCCCCATGACTGTGGCACAGGCGTCGGAACGGCGATTCCGACACGCCGGCCATGGGCGCCAGATACAGCGGCACCCGGTTCGGGACGAAGAATGGGAACGTCTTGCGCGGCAAAGACTTGGACATGTACCGGAAGCTAGCCTCGCCCGTTGGTCGAAGCAACGCGGGCCGTTTGACTCCCGGGGTTCGGCGGTTAGCTTGCAAGGCTATGGAACTGCGCGAGTTTTTCTCAGAAGAAGCCGTCCAGCTGGAGCTTCAGGGCACCACCAAGGACGAAATCCTGAAGGAGCTGATCGGGCTGCTCAAGCTCGACGAGAAGTCCGAGGGCATGCTGTTCAAGATGCTCAAGCGACGCGAAAATCTCGGCTCCACTGGGATCGGGCGCGGCATCGCCATTCCTCATTGCCGCTCACTGGTGGTCAACCGCCTGCGCGTCGCCTTCGGCCGGAAAAAGGATGGGGTCGACTTCAAGGCGATTGACGACAAGCCGGTCAACTTCTTCTTCCTGATCGTCGCGCCGCCACTCGAGGTGTCGAATCAGTACCTCCCCGTGCTCGGCAAGATCGCGCAGTTCAGCAAGGAGAGTGACGTCCCCGGGCGACTGCTCGAGATCGCCTCGCCGGCCGAGTTCATGGCACTGCTCGAGGAGAAGCGCGTCTGACGCGCCTTCCGGCATCACCGGTACGACGACCGTGATGCCGGCGCTTCAGTGGTCGATAGAAACGCGCGCGATGTCCGACTGCAGTCGTCGGTACACGCGCGCGCTTTGCAATAACGCAGCGGCGGCGAGTCCGGCCACCAGTCCCACCCACGGCCCTCGCTCGCGCCAGGTTGTGTGAAAGCCGAGGTAGTAGCCGAGGGGAATGCCGACGCCCCAGAAGGCGACCAGGTGCAAGATCGCGGGAATGCGCGTGTCCCCGGTACCGCGCAGCACGCCGCTCGTGACGGCCTGCAAGCCGTCGAAGACCTGAAACCAGCCTGCGAGGGGGATGAGTGCCACGGCGATCGCCACGGTGGCGCCTTCGTCGGTGTACCATGAAGCGAGCCACCCCGGCGCCGCAACGAAGACCACCGCGCTCAAGCACATGAAGCCCACGCCGCACGCAATGGCGGCAACCGCATCCCGCCTCGCAGCAGCGATATCTCCCCGCCCAATCGCACGCCCCACGACGGCCGCTGCCGCACCGGAAACGCCGAGCGGCACCATGAACGTCAGCGCCGCCATGTTGAGGGCGATTTCGTGTCCGGCCAAGGCCGTAGTGCCCATCCATCCCATGAAGAGGGCGGTGAGACCGAACGCGAAACTCTCGAAGAACCACTGCACGCCGATCGGCACGCCGATGCGCAGCATGCGCCACATGGGCGTCCACATGACGGACTCTGCGCGCCACGGTACCACCATCACGCGCAGGCGGGGCCATGCAAGCCACGCAAGGACGGCGGCCATTACCCACGATGACAGGGCGGTAGCGAAGCCGGACCCTTCCACGCCCAGCGCCGGCATACCGCCGTGCCCGTAGATGAGCAGCCAATTCGCCAGTGCGTTGACCACATTGGCCACGACGGCCGCCACGATCACGGGGCCGACCGGGCCCATCGCCTGCAGCGTCTGCCGCATCACGCTGAAGAGGAAGAACGGGATCACGCCCCAGATGCGACTACGCGCATAGATCGCCGTTGCGCCCACGACATCGGCCGGTTGCTCGAGGGAAGTCAGGAGCCATTCGCCGGGCATCAGCACGCCCATCACGACGACGGAGATGGCGAGCGCTATCAAGACCCCGCGCTGCACGCCACGTGCTGCGCCCTCGTGATCGCCCGCGCCCACGGCCTGTGCCACCACGGGATCGAGGGCACACAGCATCCCCAGACCGAAGACACTGATGCTGAAGAAATAGAAATTGCCGAGGGCAACGGCGGCGATCGCGGCGCCGCCGAGGCGGCCCACCATGAGCGTGTCCACCACGCCCATAGCCTGCAGGCCGACGTTGATGAGGACTACCGGCCACGCCACTTGCGCCATTTCACCCAGATCGGCGCGCCAATCGCCTGTCCGGCCCAAGGCGGCCACCCGTTGCTCCTTACGGCTTCTTGGCCGTCTTCACGATGTCCCGCACTTCGCGCAGCATCCGCTGCGCGTCGTAGGGGATGCCGTCTTTGATGGTCCACTGCACACCACCTCCCGGGCCCGCGGCGGCATCGGCACGAGGCGGGTAGAAGGCCTTGAGGTCCTCCAACGGATTGCCGTTCACGACGATGACGTCGGCGAGAAATCCGGCCCGCACGCGGCCGAGACGCTGCTCCTCACCGAGGATCTTCGCGTTGTTGACCGTGGCATGCTGCAGCACCTTGAGCGTCGGGAACCCCGCCTCCTGGTGCAGCTCGAGTTCACGGATGAGCCCGAATCCGTAGATCTGATAAATGAACCCTGCGTCCTCGCCGGCACCGACCACCCCACCGAGTCGTTCGAAATCGCGCACGGCCCGGAACCAGATCTGGTAGTTCTCTTTCCAGAAGGCTTCGTCGGTGCTGCTCCAGCCGGCGAAGTACGATCCGTGATTGGACGGATCGGGCAGGAAATACTTTGCCAATGTCGGATGCAAGTACTCGCCGTACCATGGTTGCGTCTCGGCACGCTGCAGATCGCGGCTCGCTTCGTAGATGTCGAGCGTGGGATTCCACGCCACCCCGCCCTGCACCATCGCCTTGAGCACCTCGTGCAGACGCGCCGGCTCGGCTTCACGCCAGAGCCGGCCAGCGTAGCGGAAGCGCATCCCTTCGTCAGCGTAATTGAAGTTGGACGGGAACTGCTGCACGCCGCTCACGATCGCCGCGTCGGGCACCCCGTACCAATGCTCGATACTCGTCAGCCCGCCCTTGGCCGCATCCCAGGCATTGGTTTCGTCGACGGCCATGTGGTGCGCAGTGCGCAGTCCGAGCTTTCTCGCCTCGTCGAGCACGGGGACGTACACGTCCTTGTCCATGCCGAACAGCTTGAGGCCGTCCACACCCTGCGTCTTGAGATCCCTCACACGTTGACGGGCCTCCGCCTCGCTCTTCGGCACCGGCATGAAGGCATAGCGCGCATAGACATACAGACGCGGCGCCGCCACCTCTCCGGCGCTGCTCCGGGCACGCAACTGCAGCGTTTTCTGCGTCTCGCTCGACACGTCGCGCACACTGGTGATACCGAGGCCCAACCACAACTTGAACTGGTAGTCGAGGGGCTGTGCGATGCCCCCGCGTTCATCCTGCACATGCCCGTGCAGGTTGATCAATCCCGGCAAGACGTACTTGCCGCTGGCATCGATCTCCACATCGGCCGGTGCGCGACGAACCTCGCCCATCTTCACCGCCACCGGGTCGAGCGCAATCACATCCACAATGCGGTTGCCTTCAATGATGATGTCCTTCGGTCCTTCCGCCGGCGTACCGTTGCCCTCGATTACCATGGCATTGCGGATGGCGAGACGGCGAGGACGGATGCCGTGTGTGGGCGCGGTCTGCGCATCGAGCGCGGCGCCACCGGACAGCACGGCGGCAACGAGGCACACCGAGAGGCGCGCGGTGAACCTTGGCATGGTGATTACTCCCACTCGATGGTGGCCGGTGGCTTGGACGAGACGTCATACACCACGCGATTCACCCCATCCACTTCGTTGATGATGCGATTGGAGATGCGACCGAGCACCTCATGCGGAAAGTTGTACCAATCGGCCGTCATGCCATCGGTACTGGTCACGGCGCGGAGCGCGATCACATGTTCGTACGTGCGCCCATCGCCCATCACGCCCACCGAACGCACCGGCAGAAACACGGCGAACGCCTGCCAGATGTCGGGATACAATCCGGCCGCGCGAATCTCCTCGAGATAGATCGCATCGGCACGACGCAACATATCGAGCGCCGCCGGCGTCACCTCGCCAAGGACGCGGATCGCGAGTCCGGGTCCCGGGAACGGATGGCGCCCCACCATCTCTTCCGGCAGCCCCAGCTCGCGCCCCACGTTGCGCACTTCGTCCTTGAAGAGCTCGCGCAGCGGTTCGATGAGCTTGAACTTCATGTCCTTCGGGAGTCCACCAACGTTGTGGTGGGTCTTGATGGTCGCCGACGCCCCGCCCTTCGCGCTCACCGATTCGATGACGTCGGGATACAGCGTCCCCTGTACGAGAAACGCCGCATCCTTTCCCGCCTCGGCCGATGCGGACTCGAAGACGCGGATGAAATGCTCGCCGATGATCTTGCGCTTGCGCTCGGGCTCGCCAACGCCGGCCAACGCCGTGAGGAAGCGGTCTTCGGCCCGCACGGTGATAAGCCGGATGCCGAGGTGCTCGCCCATGGTACGCTCGACCTGCTCGCGCTCGTGGAGGCGGAGCAGTCCGGTATCCACGAAGATGCACGTGAGCTGGTCACCGATGGCCTTGTGCACCAATGCGGCCGCAACGCTCGAATCCACGCCACCGGAGAGCCCGCAGATGACCTGCCGGTCACCCACCAGTTCGCGAATGCGGGCGACTTCCTGTTCGATGAAGTGGCCAGGCGTCCAATCCGGCGTGCACTGACACACGCCGAAAAGAAAGTTCTGGATGATTTCCGCGCCGCGGACGGTGTGGTACACCTCCGAGTGGAACTGGATCGCGTGAACCGGCTTGTTCATATGCCGGAACCCGGCGCAGGTGTGGCCGCTGTGCGCCGTGGCCACGTACCCGGGCGGGACCTGTTCCACGTGATCCCCGTGGCTCATCCACACTGTGGTCCTCTCGCCGACATCGAACCCCGTGAAGAGCCCGCCCGGTTCGTCGACGGTGACTTCCGCACGCCCGTACTCGCGACGACCACCGCCCACCACAGCCCCACCTTCGAGATGGGCGATGAGCTGCATGCCGTAGCACACGCCGAGCACCGGGGCGACGTCGAGCAATTCACGCGGTACCGTGGGCGCGCCGTCGTCGGTCACCGAGCTCGGCCCACCGGACAGGATGATGCCGGTGGGATTCCACTCTCGGATCCACTCCATCGACTTCGTGGGCGGATGGATCTCGGAATAGACGCGCGCCTCGCGCACGCGCCGCGCAATCAGCTGCGTGAACTGTGACCCGCAGTCGAGAATCAGAATCCGGCTCTGTGTATTCTGCATCAGGCCTTCCACTCGGGGCCGGCGAGCTTGAGGAATTCGACGGACTTGGTGTCGAGATCGAGTATCGCGCCAGTCGGCGCGCCGTACAGCCAACCGCATCCCTCGCCCGGATTGACGATGAGCGAGTCGCCGCGCGACTTCATCTCCGGCTGGTGTGTGAAGCCGTGAACGATGACTTCATGCCCGTCGATCGACCGTTGATGCACATCGGCGAGGTCGTGTACGAGCAACACCGACTTGCCGCCAAGATCGAAGCTGTGCGGAGATTCGTACAACTCGGCCGCACCAAACCCCGTTTTGGCGGTGGCAATGAGTGCATCACGATCACCGTCGTTCCGACCGAACACGCCGAGCAGCGGCAGCGACAGATCGTGGAATGGTTGGAGCGAGAACGGGGAGCAGTAGTCGCCGGCATGCATCACCAGTGACACACCGCCGGCCACCATCTGCTGCAACAGCTCTCGAATGGCGGGCACTCGATCGTGGGTGTCCGACAACAAACCGATGCGCATCAGGCTGTTCTCCACTGGAGGGGCGCACGCTCGAGGCGTACGAGATCGTCTAGCTGTTCACGCGCACCGGCAACAGCGAACCGTTCGCCATCCACCAGCACCTCCGCCGGACGAGGGCGCGAGTTGTAGTTCGAAGCCATGGTGAAGCCGTAGGCGCCAGCCGTACGCACACAGAGGAGGTCGCCCGCCTTCACATCGGGAAGTACGCGATCCTTCGCGAAGAAATCCCCCGATTCGCAGATGGGTCCCACGACGTCAGCCGTGATCGATCCGGACGTTGCGCTGACGGCTTCGATGCCGTGATAGGCGTGGTAGAGCGCGGGGCGAATGAGGTCACTCATTCCCGAGTCGGTCACCACGAAATCCTTGCCGGCCGCGTGCTTGCGATACAATACGCGAGTGAGGAGCACGCCGGATTCCGCCACCAGGTACCGCCCCGGCTCGAGCAGCAACGTGAGGCCGGCTTCCTGCACAGCGGCGCGGACGACACGCGCATAGTCCTCGATGTCGGCCGGCGCCTCATGGGACTCATACGGCACACTCAGACCGCCGCCCACGTCCATGAACGCCACCGGATGTCCGGCCTGACGCGCGTAGGCGATGGCGGACAGCAGCCGTGGCAGCGCATCACGCAACGGATCGGCGTTCCCGATCTGCGAGCCAAGGTGCATTCCCAAACCGCGCAATTCGACGTTGGGGAGATCGCGAATCACATCGCAAAGCCGCGCCACATCGTCGCGAGGAATGCCGAACTTCTGCCCCTTCTCCCCGGTCTTGATGTACTCGTGCGGGGTCTCGACCGTGACTTCGGGATTCACGCGGATGGCGATGGGCGCCTTCACGCCCTTCTGGCCCGCCACCATGTCGATGACGACCAGCTCCGCCTCCGACTCCACGTTGATCAGCTGTACGCCCGCCTCGAGTGCGTGCGCGATCTCATCGACCGTCTTTCCAACGCCGCTGAATACCACGTCGGTGCCGCGGAAGCCGGCTTCCAACGCACGGTACAATTCCCCGCCCGACACGATATCCACACCCGCGCCAAGGGATTGCAGCACGCGGAGCACATGCAGATTGCTGTTCGCCTTGACCGCGAAATGGATGTGGTGTGGGATCCCCGCGAACGCCTCATCCAACCGGCGGAATCGTTCACGGATGGTGTTGGCGCAGTACACGTACGCCGGCGTGCCCACTGCCGCCGCGATAGCGGGCAGCGGGACACGTTCGGCGTGGAGCACGCCGTCCACGGTCTCAAAACCACTGGAAACCCCGGGCACCGTTCCCTCGGCGCTCAGTACGACCGCGCCCACACGACCTCGTACTTCGCCGGCTCGCCGGTGACCATGCACGTCTTGGGGGCCTCAGGCGAGCGGAATTCGGCGTCGGGAATGACGCGGATCGTGGCCTTGGTCTCTTCCTTGACCTTCGCCTCGATGGCCGGATCACCATTCCAGCCCGCATACACGAAGGCGCCAGGACCGTCCATCACTTCCTTGAACTTGTCGTAGCTGATGCGCTCGCGGATGGTATTCGCCTCGAGACGCGCACGCGCCGCGGACAGCATGTCCGCCTGGATCCCGTCGAGGATGACGGGTAGCTCGCTTCGCAGCGTGTCAAAGGCGATGGACCGCTTTTCGCGCGTGTCGCGGCGCGCGAGCATGCCGGAGTTGGCCGCGAGATCGCGCGGGCCGATTTCCATGCGCAGCGGAATACCGCGTAGCTCCCAGTGGTAGTACTTCGCCCCCGGCTTGATGCCGACGCGGTCGTCCACGTGCACGCGAATGCGCTCGTGGTCGGGACGCTTGAAGCTGCCCAGGTCGTCCGCGATCCGCTTGGCGGCTTCGATGGTCGCGGCGCGCTCTTCGTCGGTCTTCCAGATGGGAACGATGACCATCTGGATCGGCGTGAGCTTGGGCGGCAGACGCAAGCCATTGTCGTCGCCATGCGTCATGACGAGCCCGCCGATCATGCGCGTGGACACCCCCCAGCTGGTGTTCCAGGCGTGATCCTGCTGACCCTGCTCGTTCTGGAAGGTGAGATCGAACGCCTTCGCGAAGTTCTGTCCGAGGTTGTGCGATGTACCGGCCTGCAGCGCCTTGTTGTCCTGCATCATCGCTTCGCACGCATACGTGCGCAGTGCCCCGGCGAACTTTTCACTGTCGGTCTTCTGGCCCGTGATCACCGGCATGGCCATCCAGCCCTCCATGAACTCGCGGTACACGCCGAGCATGCGCCGCGTCTCCGCTTCGGCCTCGTCGTGCGTCGCGTGTGCCGTATGCCCTTCCTGCCACAGGAACTCCATGGTGCGGAGAAAGAGGCGCGTGCGCATTTCCCACCGCACCACGTTCGCCCACTGGTTATAGAGCAACGGCAAGTCACGGTAGCTCTGCACCCACTTGGCGAACATTGAGTAGATGATCGTCTCCGACGTCGGGCGCACGACCAGACGCTCTTCGAGCGGTTTGCCGCCCCCGTGCGTGACCACCGCGCACTCCGGTGCGAAGCCTTCCACGTGCTCCGCTTCCTTGCTGAGGAAGCTTTCGGGGATGAACAACGGGAAGTAGGCGTTCACATGCCCCGTGGCCTTGAACATGTCGTCGAGCGCGCGCTGCATGCGCTCCCACACGCCGTAGCCGTGCGGACGGATCACCATGCAGCCGCGTACCGGCGAATAGTCCGCGAGTTCGGCACGCAGCACGAGCTCGTTGTACCAGTCGCTGAAGTTCTCGGCGCGGGTGGTCAGCTTCTTGTCGTCACTCATCGCACGGTTCCGTTCTGTTGGGAGGCCCAGGCGCACAGCGCCTCGAGCGTTGAGAATGTCTGGTCGTCGTGTCCCGCCCGTCGTACGCGCCACGGCGCATCGCTTTCCGCAGGGTTCACGATGACAAACGTCGCCGCGCCGGCCTTGCGACCGGCTTCGAGCTGCTTGTCGAGCTTCTGCGAGCGCAGGGCGAACTCCACGGCACAGCCGGCATGACGCATCGCGGTCGCCGTCTCCAGCGCCGCGCGTGGTGCCTGCGGCGCGTCGGGTTCCTGTGCTACCCAGTACTGCAGTGACGGGGCGCTCGTCGGCATGAGGCCGCGCGCGCGCAGGAGCTCGCCGATCACCACATCACCCATGCCGAAGCCAAGCGCCGGCAAGTCGGCGCCGCCAAGCGACTTGAGCAGGTTGTCGTAGCGGCCGCCGCCGCAGATGGCGCGGAACTCGCCCACGTGGTCGAACAGCTCGAAGACGATGCCCGTGTAATACGCGAGCCCACGAACGATCGTGAGATCGAACGTAATGAACGCCGCCACGCCGAGCGCTTCACAGTGCGCGAGATATTCGGCGAAGCGCTGTACGTGCGGCTGCACCGCCGGAGCATCACCGTAGCGAGCGCGGACGGTCTCGAAGTCGAGCGTGTCAAAACCGAGAATCACTTCGGCCGTTTGTGCGTCGAGTCCCGCCGCCGCCAGCTTTTCGGCCGATACCTCACGCGGCTGCCGCTCGAGCTTGTCGAGCACGGCATACACAGCGGGCCATGTGGGCTCCGCGATAGCGAGATGTTCCAGCAGCCCGTTGAGCAGGCGGCGATCGCTCACGCGCGCCCGCACGTCGGTGGCCGTGAGGCCGAACGCCCGCATGATCTCGAGCGCCACCGACACCAACTCGGCGTCGGCGAGGACGTCGGCTTCGCCCACCATGTCCACGTTGAGTTGGTAGTGCTCGCGCAGACGTCCCTTCTGTGTGCGCTCGTAGCGGAACAACTGCGGAAGGGAGAACCACCGCACCGGCTTGCGCAGCGCTTGCGCTTTCGCGCCGACCATACGCGCGAAGGTGGGCGTCATCTCCGGACGCATCGCCACCGGACGGTCACCCTTGTCCACGAAGTTGTAGAGCTGGGTGACGATCTCCTCGCCGCTCTTCTGGGTGTACAACTCGAGCGGTTCGAGGGGCGGGCCATCGTACTCCACAAACGCATAGCGCCGCACGACGCGGCGCCAGGTTTCGAAGATGTGGGCTCGCTCGGCGAACTGCTCAGGGTAGAAATCGCGGAATCCGGGCAGCGGCTTGTGGGACATCGGTGAAAGTTACCGAGCCAATGGATGCACCTGCAACCGTTCCATCGCATCTCCCACCGTGTGAAACGACCCGGTGACCAGCACGGTCTCCGCTTCGGCGCGGGCATGAGCCAGCGCTGCGGCAAAATCATCGATGCGCACCACGGGCAGCCCCTCCTCGCGTGCCCACGCCTCGACCTCGTGGAGATCCCACACCCGATTCGCCGGGGAGGTGGGCGCCAGCGTGACCACGATGCGCTCGGCGGCCTTCGCGACGGCCGCGATGATGCCGCGCCAATCCTTGTCGCGCAACACGCAGACGACCGCCGTGATGGGGTGTGGCATGCCGACCGCGAGGAGATTGTCCACCACGGTGGCCGCGCCGTCCGCGTTGTGGGCCACATCGAACAGCCAGGGGGGTGACCGGTGGAAACGCCCGGCGAGGCGTACGCCGGGCAGCAATTCCTCGGCCCGCAGCTCGATAGCCGCCCACGGTCCACCCGCCCCCCGCAGCATGGCCAAGGCCACCGCAGCGTTGTGCGCCTGGAAGTGCCCCACCAGCGGCGTCGTCAGCCGCCGAGCCGTGCCGTTCGCTTCGAGGGTGAAGCTCGTGCCACTGGCCCCCACCTCCACCTCGGACACGGCCCAATCACGGCCGGTGACGAGGATGGGATGGGCCTCGGCGCGCTCTGCATGCGCCAGCAGCCCGTCGCGAATCGGCGGCGACGTGTCGCCCACGACGGCCAGGGTCCCACGCTTGTAGATGCCGGCCTTCTCCCCCGCAATCGCCTCGAGCGTCCCACCCAGGAACTCCATGTGGTCGAAGCCGATCTGGGTCACCGCCGCTGCAATCGGATCTACCACGTTGGTCGCGTCGAGCCGTCCACCGAGCCCGACCTCTACCACCGCCACATCCACGCCACAGGCGGCGAAGTGGGTCAGCGCCATGGCCGTCGTGGCCTCGAAGAAGGTGGCGCCCAACTCGGAGAGCACCGGCTCCCACGTCGTCAGCCAGGCCGCGACTTCAGCGTGGGCCATGGGTTCGCCGTTCACCACCACGCGCTCGGCAAAATCGACCAGATGTGGGGAGGTGTACCGACCGACCTTCAGCCCGGCGCCACGAAGCAGGGCGTCGAGCGTCGCGACCGTGCTCCCCTTCCCGTTCGTGCCGGCGACATGGAAGACCGGATACGCACGATGCGGATTGCCGAGCCGTTCGAGCAGATCCGCCACCCGCTCGAGCCCGAGCCGCCAGGCGCCCCCCGTACGCGCAAAGAGTCGACTCAACGCCGAATGATACGCCGTTTCCGTCGCGTCCGGTCCCATGACCGGAATGGTGCGCGGTGCCCGTGGATCCAGCGGTCCGCCTGTCCTCAGTTCTCGTCCTGATCGTGACCGGCCGCGGCCGGACGACCAGTCATGTGGCGCAGGAGACGGGAAAGCGTCCCGCGCATGTCCTTCCGGTGCACGACGCGGTCCACCATGCCCTTCTCGAGCAGGAACTCGGCCGTCTGGAACCCCTCGGGAAGATCCTGCCCGAGCGTCTGCTTGATGACGCGCGGACCGGCGAAACCGATCACCGCACCGGGTTCGGCAAGGATCGCATCTCCAAGCATCGCATAGCTCGCACTCACCCCGCCCGTGGTGGGGTTGGTAAGTACCGAGATGTACGGGATGCGGCGTTCGGCCAACTGCGACAGGACGGCCGACGACTTGGCCATCTGCATGAGTGACAGAATTCCCTCCTGCATGCGCGCGCCGCCCGACTGGGAGACGATCACCAGCGGGTGCTTTCTCTCCAGCGAGCGCAGGCCGAGGCGGGCGATCTTCTCGCCCACGACCGACCCCATGGAGCCGCCCATGAAAGCGAAGTCCATGACGCCGATGCCCACCGGCATTCCTTCGAGCTGTCCGGTCACCGTGAGAATGGCATCGGTGTCGCCGGCGTTTGCAAGCGACCGCTTGAGGCGCCCCGGATAGTCGGGGAAGCCGAGTGGATCGACCGAGCGCAGTTCGCCGCCGACTTCTACCAGCGTGCCCTCGTCCATCAGCGCACTGGCATAATCCCAGGCGCGCATCCGGCGATGGAAATCGCACGATGGGCACACGTTGAGATTGCGCAGGAACTTGTCGCGGATGTCCGTGTGTCCACACGCCTCGCACTTCTCCCAGGTGTCGCGTGGGATCTCGAGGCGCTCACGACGCGGCTGCCGGGGCTTTCTCTCCTTCCTGAACCAAGCCATAGGCCGTGAAAGATCGGAAGATGCTCGCCGTAAGGCTAGGCCTTGCGCCCCGGCACATCACCGTCTCGGCCCTTACAACCCGAGCCCGTCGGCCTGCCCCCGTCCCTCGGCGGAAATCCGCAGGAGCACCGCCACGGCCAGCCAACTGACCAGCAGGAAGGAGCCGCCATAGCTGAAAAATGGCAGTGGGATTCCGGTAACCGGCATGAGATTGAGCGTCATTCCCACGTTTACCATCACGTGAACGAACCACGCCGACATGAGGCCAAACGCCACCAGGCTGGGGAACGCATCAGCCGCCCTGGTAGCCACCCGCGTGGATCTGAGCAACAGGGCAAGAAACAGGGCCAGCGCCACGGACACCCCGAGAAACCCCAATTCCTCGCCGACGACCGCGAAGATGAAGTCCGTCTGCTGCTCAGGAAGGAAATTCAGCCGTTTCTGGCTCCCCAGCGTGAACCCCTTGCCGAACAGCCCGCCCGACCCGATTGCCACCTGACTCTGAATGACATTGTACCCGGATCCCTTGGCGTCGATGTTGGGGTCGAGGAACACGAGGAAGCGTTGTTGCTGATACGGCTTGAGCTTGTCCCACAGCAACGGCGCGACCACCCCCATCACCACGTTGGCGACGACGAGCACCACGCCTTCCACGAGGTATGGTCGATACCACAGCACCAAGGCGACGAGGATGAGGAACCACGCGCCCCACACGCCGGTGCTGAACGCCAGGACGAGGCTCACGCCGGGGCTGGCCAGCATCACCAGCAGTTGCCAGGGCACCCCCGCCCAGAAGAGCATGGCAAAGCAGATCCCGATGAACACGATGCCAGTGCCGAGATCGGGCTGCGCCATGACCAGGAGCCACGGGATACCCACCACCATCAGCGGCCGCCAAAGTTCCACGAGTGACCGGATGCGTTCACGCTGCATGGCGAGCATGCGGGCAAGCATGAGCGTGGTGGCGAGCTTGGCCAATTCGGAGGGTTGCCCGATACGCCGCCCGGCAATGGTCAGCCAGCCCTTCATGCTCGAGGCCGTTCCGGCCCCTGACCCGAACACGAAGGTGGCCAGCAGCAGCACGATGCTCAACAGGTAGAGCGGCCAAGCGCTCCACTCGATGAGCCGCACCGTTCCGCGCGTGATGACCCACGTCGCCCCGAGTGCGACGAAAAAGAACGCGAGTTGCCGCTGCCACAACCCGACGAGTCCCTTGTCAGGGACGTCAGTCTGGCCGGCCGAGAACACCATCGCGATGCCGAACAGCGTCAGCAGGAGCGCGGTGAGGAGCAGCGGAATATCGACGCGTTGTCGACGGAGCGGTCCGGGCCTCGCCATCAGTCGTTGGTCACCGCGGTCATGGTGAGTCTCGCCTTGAGGTAGCGCTCCATGAGTTTCGTGGCCACCTTGGCCGCCACCGAGCCGTGCAACCCCTCCTCGATGATGATCGCCACCACGATCTTGGGAGCATCGGCGGGCGCGTACCCGACGAACCAGGCGTTGTCCTTCTGCCCATTGACCTGCGCCGTGCCAGTCTTGCCGGCGATGGTGAGCCCCTGAATCTGGGCCCCCGCCGCTGTGCCGCGGCTCACCACGTCGGCGAGCGCCAACTGAATGTCCCTGAGTTGCTCGGGGCTGAGATCGATGATCAGCTTTCGTTCGGGGTTACGCGCCACGATATGCGGGGTGGCCGCCTTGCCGTCAGTGGCCAGTGCCGTGTAGAACTTCGCCATGCTCAACGGCGTTTGGGCGTTGTTTGCCTGCCCAATGGAGAGGGACAACACCACGGAGCGGTTCCACCCGCGCGGTCCATACCGGCGATCGAAGTAGCCTGTGCTCCTCGGCCACGTCGGCGTACGCTCTGCCGGCAGATCGATGCCGGTGGAGTCGCCGAAGCCGAGGCGCACACCACCTGCCAACAGGTTCGTCAACCCGATGCGCAGACCAAGCTGGTAGAAGTAGACATCGCACGACTTCGCGATGGCTTGGGCGAGCGTAATGTCGCCGTGCCCCTTCTTGTCCCAGCACTTGAAGACGCGACCGTAGTAGTAGCCACCGGTACACGGCTGCGGCATGCGCGTCCCGATGTTCACCAACCCCATCTCCATCCCGAGCACCGCCGTCGCGAGCTTCCACGTGGAGGCGGGCGCGTAGGTGCCGGCGAGTGCCCGGTTGAACATGGGGCGATGCGGGTCCTCGAGCAGCGACTTGTAGAACGCCGGCGCGATACCGCCGGTGAACTTGTTGATGTCGTAGCTCGGTGCGCTGTACAGCGCGAGGACACCGCCGGTTTGCGGCTCCAGCGCTACCACCGCGCCACGCAGCGAATCGCCGAAATACTCGTGTGCATAGCGCTGCAGATCGATGTCGATGGTAGTCCGCAGCGGCGGAGGTGCTTCCGGCTGCACCTCAGCGCGCACGCCGGCATCGCGCACCACGCGATTGCGCGCATCGACTTCGACGAAGCGGCTGCCCTCACGAGCTCTCAGCGTCTTCTCGTATTGCTGCTCGAGGCCGCCGCGGCCGATCAGCTGTCCCGCCTTGTAGGTGGCGTATTTCTCCCGCGAGAGGTCGGCCTCGGAGATTTCCCCGGTGTACCCCACCAGTGCGGCAACGGCAGGACCGTCGGGATAGTAGCGCTTGGGCGCACTCTGGATGATCAATCCGGGAAACTCGGCGCGCCGCTCCTCCAGCACCGACACCACCTGGAAGCTGGCATCGTTGAAGATCACGGCGGGTCGTGTTCGCGCGGCGCGGAAGCGCCGCAGCGCCAGCGCCTGCTGCGCCGAGTCGATCTCCACCACCTGCGAGAGCGAGCGCAGCGCCGATTTGAGCGAATCCGCGCTGGGGCTCAGCAGCGAGACCGAGTAGCCGGGGAGATTCTCCGCGATGATCTGGCCGTTGCGATCGTAGATGATGCCGCGCGCACCGGGTAGCGGCACTTCACGCAGGCGATTGCTCTCGCTCTTGAGCACGAACTCCGCGTTACGCAGCACCTGGGCACGAAAAAACGCGCCCCCCAGCAACGCGAACGCCACCACGAGCAACCCTTGCGCCACGCGGGCGCGCCGGAGCAAGGAATTCGGATGGTAACTCATGGGCGTGGCCCCACACGACCGGAACGCACAGGTACCCCGCCTACGGCGACTGTGGCCGATACAGCGGGCGGAACAACACCAGCAGTAGTACCGCCACCAGCGCCGTAAGTGCCGCCGACAGCGGCGACCAGAGCAGTAGCGCCGCCAATACCGACCTGCCGGCGCCCACGCCGGTGAGCACCATCAAGGCCACGTCGAAAAACCACTTGGTCCCGAATACGAAGAGTCCCGTGAGCGCCACGTTGTCGGCAAAGAACGCCGCCTTGAGCCACGAGGCGCCGAACGCGGTGATGGTGAGCACGATCGCGCTTGCCCCGAAGCTGCCTGGCGCCAGAGAATCGAGCGCCAATCCGGTAAGAAAGCCGGTGAGTGCAGCCAGGCCGGGGCGCATGCGAACCGCCGAGAAAAGCACGGCGATAACGGCAAAATCCGCCGACGCCCTGCCGGCGATCAGCGGACGCACCGCGAAGTGTGCGGTGATCAATAGGGCGAAACCGATCCACGCTCGGATGGGCCCGCCGATGCCCGGAGCCTGTTGCGGACCGCGCATCAGCGGGGCCTCACCGGCGACCGGAGACGCGTGGAGTCACGCCGGCCGTTGCCGCGACGCACGCTCTCCCGGCGCACGAGTTCGCGCCGCAGGCTG
>DCZC01000064.1:4767-5968 GCA_002331565.1 Gemmatimonas sp. UBA2094 | reverse complement strand
GCGGCCCGTAGCGAGCGCGACCGCACGCTGCTCGAGCTGCGCCGCGTGACGGGCGTGGCCGCCGACGCGCCGGTGGCACTCGCCGACTCACTCGCGGGGCTCCCGGTGCTCACCACGCTCCCCGATGAACGCGACGCGCTCACCGCCGCGCTCGATGGCCGCGCCGACGTGAAGGCGCTCAAGGCGCAGGAACAGGCGCAGCAGCAAGCCGCGAAGGCGATCAAGTGGGAGCGTACACCGCAGCTCTCGGCACTGGTGGAACAGGGCGTGGTCGGCCGCAACTATGTGCGCCTGCTCCCCACGTATACATGGGGCGTGCAGCTCTCGGTCGGCATCTTCGATGGGTTCCGACGTGAATCGCGGCTCGAGGAGCAGGTGGCCGTGGCCCGCGAAACCGAAGCGAGGCTCAAGGACCTGCGCGCACAGAACACGCTCGAAGTGCGCGCCGCCTTGCTCGACCTGTCGACGGCAGCGGAACAGGTGAACGCGGTGCGCGAGCGCCTGCAGCTCGCCGAGCAGGAAGTGGCGCAGGCGCAGGAACGGTTCCGCGCCGGTGTGGCCGGCAACGCCGACGTGATCGCCGCGCTGCTCTCGCTCAACCAGGCGCGCACGCTGCGCAACGATGCGCTGGCATCGTATCAGGCGGCTCGCGTGGCGTTGGCGAAGGCGACAGGGACCGTCAGGAGTTTGCCGTGAAGGCGTCCCGCGCTTCCGCCCCTCGAGCTTCCGTCGTGCCGCTGTTTGTGCCTCTTGCGATCACACCCGAGTCCATCTGTTCATGAAGATCAGACTTCTCGTCCCCGCCGCCGTCGTCCTCGGTCTCGGCGTCTGGGGCTTCAACACGTGGTCGTATGGCCGCACGCACGAATCCACCGATAACGCGCAGGTGGAGGGACACATCGTCCCCATCGTGGCCAAGGTGGGCGGCTACGTGACGGCGGTGAACGTCGCCGAGAATGCGACGGTGTCGGCGAGCGCCGCCCTCGTGAAGATCGACGAGCGGGAATTCGCCGTGAAGCTCGCGCAGGCCGACGCGGAACTCGCGGCCGCGCGCGCCGCGGCGGGAGGCAACGGTGTGGAGGGGCAGGCGCTGACGGTGGTGCGCACGGCGTCGAGCCAGCGCGACGTGGGTGCGGCGCAGGTCGTTGCCGCTCGCGCTCAGGTCACCAAGGCGCAGAGCGACCTGACGCGCGCGAAGGAA
>DCZC01000064.1:4233-4528 GCA_002331565.1 Gemmatimonas sp. UBA2094 | reverse complement strand
TGCGGCCCAAGCGGCGTACGATGCCGCGCAGGCGCAACTGTCGGCCACGGAGCGTACGGTGAACGCCGCGACCAGCGGCATCGCGAGTGCCCAGGCGGGGGTACGGCTGGCGCAGGCGCGAGTCGCGGCCGCCCAGGCGGCGCGCGACAATGCCGCGCTGCAACTGAGCTACACCACCCTCACCACACCTCTCGGTGGCATCGTGTCGCGCAAGCAGGTGGAAGTGGGGCAGCTGGTGCAGCCGGGCCAGACGCTCATGAGCATCGTGGCCGACACCGGGGTGTTCGTCACGGCC
>DCZC01000064.1:0-3905 GCA_002331565.1 Gemmatimonas sp. UBA2094 | reverse complement strand
ACGGGCAACTTCACGAAGGTGGTGCAGCGGGTGCCGGTGCGGATCCGCATCACGAAGGGGCTTGGCAAGGAGCGGCCGCTGCGGCCCGGCATGTCGGTGCTCGCCAACATCATCGTGCAGTAAGGCTGTGACCGAGGATCCGTACAAGAACCGCTATCTCATCGCCATTGCGGTGACGCTCGCGGCCGTGCTCGAACTCGTGGACACGAGCATCGTGAACGTGGCGATTCCGCACATGATGGGCACGCTCGGTGCCACGCTCGACGAGATCGCGTGGGTGAGCACCAGCTACATCATTGCGAACGTGATCGTGATTCCCATGTCGAGTTGGCTGTCGGCGTACTTCGGTCGCCAGCGCTATCTCACCGGATCGATCGCGCTGTTCGTACTGGCCAGCTTCTTCTGTGGCGCGGCCACGACGCTGTGGGGGCTGGTGTTCTGGCGCGTGCTGCAGGGATTGGGCGGCGGTGCGCTGCTCAGCACGGCGCAGACGACGCTCTTCGAGAGCTTCCCGCCACACGAGCGCGGCATCGGCCAAGCGATCTTCGGGGTCGGCGTGATGGTGGGCCCCACCCTCGGTCCCACCCTCGGCGGCTTCATCGTCGATGCGTATGCATGGCCGTGGATCTTCTACATCAACGTGCCGCTTGGCATCATCGCCGGCATCATGGTGTGGACGTACGTGAAGGACGCGGTCCATCAGGTGCGCGCCAAGAGTGTGGACGTGCCCGGTATCGTGCTGCTCACGCTCGCCGTGGGATCGCTGCAGTGGATGCTGGAGCGCGGCGAACGGTTCGACTGGTTCGAGTCGCGCTTCGTAACGATGCTCGCCGTGGTGAGCGTGGTGTCGGCCGTGGGACTCGTGTGGCGCGAACTCACGGTGGACGAACCGGTGATCGACTTCCGCGTGCTCAAGTCACGGCAACTCGCGCCGGGCGTGGCGTTCGCCACCTTCCTCGGGCTCGCGTTGTACGGCTCGGTGTTCGTGCTGCCCGTGTTTCTGCAGTCGCTGCACGGCTACACGGCCCAGCAGACGGGCATGGTGATTCTTCCGGGCGCCATTGCGAGTGCGATGACGATGGCGGTGATGGGACGCCTCGGCGGCAAGATCGACGCGCGCCCGCTCATCGTGACCGGCGCGCTGCTGTTTCTCGCGTCGATGTTCCGCCTCTCCACCATGACGCTCGACGCGGGGCAGAGCGACATGTTCTGGCCGCTGATCCTGCGTGGCGTGGGGCTGGGACTGCTGTTCGTCCCGCTCACCGGCGCCAGCATGGCCGGGTTGCCGATGCACAAGCTCGGCCAGGGCACGGGGCTGTTCAACCTCATGCGCCAGCTCGGCGGGTCGCTGGGGATCGCCATCATGGCGACGATGCTGTCGCACCAGACCAAGGTGCACAAGGCGCTGCTCACCGAGCACGCCGGCGGGTACGACCCGGCCACGCTCGAACGCCTCGGCGGCCTCACCCGCGGCCTGCAGGCGCGCGGCTTCGACCCGGCGAGCGCGAAGGCGATGGCGCTCACGGTGCTCGACCGGCAGATCTTCGCGCAGGCCAGCGTGATGGCGTTCTCCAAGATCTACCTGATCTCTGGCGTACTGCTGGTGAGCGCACTGCCGCTGCTGCTGTTGTGGAAGACCGGACGGGCGGTGCCGATGAAAGTCGACGCGCACTGACACCCAAGGGGGACGCGCGGGACTACGCGCGGTGGACTACGCGCTGGGACCCACGCGTTGGGAAAAACGCGTTGGGACCTACACGTTGGGAACTACGTGGGAGGGGCGCGGTGGGGCACGCGGCTGAACTACGCGGGAGACTACGCGGGCGACTCGCTGCGCTGGTCGCCCTCACCGCAGGCTCCTCGGCGCACTCATCTCGATTCGGCTTCGAGTTTCGTGATGAGCCGTTGCAGCATGACACGAACGACGCGCCGCGTGCCCTGGCAGGCCGTGTGTCGTCGGGGCGAAAGCGCACCCGCGTCGGCAGCGGTATCGAGATGGGCACCGACTTCATCCGTCGACCCCAGTGCGATGCGCAGGAAGTGCAGCGCCTGTGCGTTGCTCGACTGCTGCTCGCCTTCCGCGATGTTCGCAGGCACCGACGCGGCGGCGCGCAGCAGCTGATTCCGCAGACCGGGCGAACGACGGGCGACGAGATCGTCCGCCGCCTCGTGGACGGCGAAGGCCAGCGCGCGCGCCGCATCGCGCGCTTTGAAGAAGGACCGTTTCGGCATGCCGCACGATGCCGCCACGACATCGTTCCCGTGTCACCACTTCCAAACCCATTTGGTCGTTCCTACGCACCGTGTGCGGTAAGCGACCAGCGCAGCGCAGTGGCCCGCGTTGTATGCCGTGAGGGCGACCAGCGAAGCGAGTCGCCCGCGTTGTTCCCCGCGTAGTTCAGCTGCGTGACCCACTGCGCCCCTACCGTGATCCGGTACGAATCGCCAGAATCCCCCCATGCCCACCCGCTCCGAAGCCTGGTCCCTCGTCTGCGACTGGACCCAGTCCGAGTCTCTGCGCAAGCACATGCTGTCCGTGGAGACCGCCATGCGCGCGTACGCGCGGCGATTGGGCCAGGACGTCGAGTCCTGGGCCGTTGCCGGGCTCATCCACGACTTCGACTACGAGCGCTACCCCAACGACGCGCAGGCCGCGGATGCGGAGCACCCCGCCGAAGGGGTGCGATACCTGCGCACGCTGGGGTGGCCCGAGGAGATCCTGCAGGCGGTACTCGGGCATGCCCACTACACGGGCGTGGCGCGGGAGACGCCCATGGCCAAGGCGCTCTTCGCCGTGGACGAGCTCACGGGGCTCATTACCGCCTGTGCGCTGGTGAAGCCCAGCAAGGCCGTCCGTGACGTGGACGTGGCCGGCGTGCGGAAGAAGATGAAGGACAAGGCCTTCGCCCGGGGGGTGAACCGGGACGACATCGTCCAAGGGGCGGAGGCGCTCGGGGTGGCACTCGATGAGCATATCGGGGTGGTCCTGGCCGCCATGCAGGAGCATGCGGACGCGCTGGGGCTCGGCGGCGTGACCGTGCCCCCCACCCAGCCGGCCTCGTCTTCAACGGCCATTTCCGGCGATGCGTAAATCGGGTGACCCGTCCCGATCATGTGACTGCCATTCCACTTCCGACACTCTACGCGATATCCGCCGAGGGGACCCAACGCATGGGTCCTGAGCGGGTGCTGTCGCCCGAGCAGTTGGAGGAGCGGGAGTTGGTGCTGGCGGCGCAGGCCGGCGACAGCACCGCGTTCGCCGGGCTGGTGCGACGCCATCAGCGGCGCGCGTACGCGGTGGCCCGCGCCATCGTCTTGTCGCATGACGATGCCGAGGACGCCGTGCAGGAAGGCTTTCTGCATGCGTTCCGGGCGCTCGAGCGGTTCCGGCCCGAGCAGGCGTTCGGGGCGTGGCTGCATCGGATCGTCGCCAACGCGGCGTTGGACATCGCGCGCCGACGGAAGGTGCGCGATGCGGACGAGCTGCCGGAAACGCTGTCGAGTCCGCACAAGGACCCGGCAGAATCGGATGAACTGCGGGCGCGGCTGTCGCGCGCGCTGGATACGCTCGGCGAGCGGCAGCGCGCGGTGATCGTGCTGCACGACGTCGAGGGATACAAACACGCGGAGATCGGCGCTCTTCTCGGAATTCCCGAGGGTACGGCCCGGTCGGACCTGCATCATGCTCGGGCGCACCTGCGGCGCCAACTGAGCAACCTTCGGAGTGAATCATGACTGTCACACGGAACGACGACGGGCGGAGCGCGGGGCGCTCCCCGGGCGCGGATCCTCGCGTGACCGCGGCGCTGGCGGCGCGTTATGCGGCGCCCGCCGGCGACAGGTACTGGGATGGGTTGGAGCAGTCCATCATGCAGAGGCTCGCCGTGGCCGCCACCGGTGTGGTG
>DCZC01000153.1:10953-11080 GCA_002331565.1 Gemmatimonas sp. UBA2094 | reverse complement strand
CGGGCATCACCGACAAACGCTCACCCGTCCGAGGCGCTGCACACCAGCTGCGTGACCGGGCCGTTGCCGGCATGACCGGGATTGGGGCCGTACCCGCCGTCATGATCCACGATCAGCAGCTCGCGGA
>DCZC01000153.1:7056-10924 GCA_002331565.1 Gemmatimonas sp. UBA2094 | reverse complement strand
CCGAGTCCCTCGCGGCGGGCTTTCAGTTGTCCGGGCATCACCGACAAACACTCACCCGTCCGAGGCACTGCACACCAGCTGCGTGACCGGGCCGGTTCCGGCATGACCGGGATTGGGGCCGTACCCGCCGTCGTGATCCACGATCAGCAGCTCGCGGATCGTCCCGCTGATCGCCGGTCCGCTCTTCAGTACGGTGTTCGTCACGATCACCAGTACCCGGGCGGGAATCATCGCCGGCGGATTCGCGCTGTTGCCGGGCATGCTGCGCCAGGTATCGCCGCACTCGAGACCCGAGTCCGTCGCATAGCCTTTGAACGAGGCCACACCACGACTGACCTCGCCGCTCACGGCGTTGTTCTTCCACCACTGCGCGCCCCAGAAGTTCACGACGTCGTTGAGGCCGTGCGCCGCCTCATCACCGATCACGAACAGGTCGCCCAACGGCTCGACCGAGAGCAGGTAGTCGTTGTAGTCGTCGTCGCCGATGCCAACCGTCTCCTCCGGGTTGTCCTCGATTCCCACGAGGAAGGCACTGGCGTTGGCCTTCGCGAAGAGCGCGAACTGCTGCACCGGATCCGTTCCCGGATTGTGGAGATCGCCGGTGGCGTCGCTGTAGTCGTACTGGGTGGGGTGCCCCTCACGTTTGAGGTAGAGCCCCCACGCCGCGCCACGCGGCACGAGCACGGCGGTGCCGACCAGCTTGGCTCCCCACCCTGCGACCGGATGGCGATGGTAGCCCTCCGCATCCTTGGTGAACCACCCCACCTCGCTGGTCGCACCGGCGTACGATCCCTTGAGCGTGACCAGATAGGCGTAACTGCCGCTGAACAGGAAGTCCGCCGGATTCACGTGGGTGCCGCCCATGGGGAGCCCCCAGTAACTGCCACCGGTGAAGCCGCCGCGGTTCGCGTAGCTGCCCGCCTGCGCGTTCGTACACCCGGCGCTGATGGTGCCGATCGCGTAGAAGCCCACGTTGCAGTCCCCGGCATCGTCGGAGGCATTGTCCCAGAACTCCGTCGTGCTCCATCCGCTCGTGTTCACGGTGAGCGGGCTGTTGAACACGCCGCTGCCGGTCGTCACGACGAGGTCGGTGAGCGTGGGCGTCACCGACGCGCGCGGTGTGCTTCCCGCCACCGGGTCGACCGTGGCCGTGGGCGCCGGCTCCGCGCACGCCGCGGCGAACAGAGCCGCCCACAGCACACCGACAGGGATCTTCCGCGGGAAATCAATGGCACGGTGCATCACATCCTCCCATCGATCACCGTGCGCATGGGCATGGCACGGTGACCGCCTGCGAACCCGAGGTATCCAGTTCGGTCGCAAGGGTCCGCAGATCGCGAGCGGAGGAGGCAGGTGGCGATGCCTCGGCTGAACTGGCGCCGGCCGACCGTGCCGGACGGCAGCGGGGTCGGTGATGGGCGCGAAGCTACGCCGGCCGGCCGCCCGATCTATCGGACGCCATCCGACGGCTTGTCGGACGGCGGCTCAGTGGCGCTGGACGACCGGATTGCTCAGCGTCCCCACCTGCTCCAGCCGCACCTCCACCACGTCGCCGGCCTTCATCTGCTGCGTCGTTCCGGGCGTACCGCTGTAGATCACATCGCCCGGCTCCAGCGTGACGTAGCGGCTGATGTAGCTCACGATCTCGGCGACGTTGAAGATGAGATCACTGGTGCGCTGGGATTGCACGACCTTGCCGTTGAGACGCGTTTCGAGGAGCAGGTCGTCGTAGTTGACGCCGGTCACGATCACCGGCCCGAGCGGGCCGAAGGTGTCGGCCGCCTTCGCCCGGAACCACTGCAGGTCGGATTTCTGCCAGTCGCGCTCCGAGACGTCGTTGCCGGTGGTCACGCCGAACACGTAGTCCTTCGCGCGCTCCTTGCTCACGTGCTGCGCGCGCTTGCCGATGACGATCACCATCTCGCCCTCGTAGTGCACGTTGTTGGCATCGGGCGGCAGCACCACGGTGTCGCCGTGCGCAATGATGGAGGTGGGCAGCTTCGCGAACAGCCCCGGGTACGCCGCGGCAGACCGTTCGCCCAGGTGCGTCTGATAGTTGAGCCCCACGGCGATCACCTTCGACGGCGTGGCCGGCGCCAGCAGCGTGACCTTGCTGCGCGGCACCTTCACGCCGGTAGGCGTACCGCCCATCCAGGGTGCGCCGCGCAACTGCACGATGTTGTCGCCATCGAGGCGACCGTACGACACCGTGGTGCCCACCCGATAGCGGACATACTCCTGCTTCTGGGCCCACGCCACCGAGGAAAGGCTCGCGAGCAAGGCGACACCGAGTACGACACGCTTCATACACGCTCCGGCTGATGAATCCTTCGGTGAACGGGGGGCCACGCGTTACGGCGCGGGCCGACGATAGAGCCCGACCAGCACGCCCTTGGCGCGCACGTGTCCGGCCATGGCGCGCATGACGGCCTCGCGCGTGAGAGCCGGCGACATCGCAGTGGGCTGCACGTTGAGCGTGATATCGAGGGCGTACAGCTCGAACAGGTAGTGATGCGCCGGGCCCGTGCTGGGTGCTGCCGGGCCACGATAGTACGGACCGCTCACACTGATCTGCCGCGTCCCGTCAGCGAGCTGGGCTCCGCTGGCGATACCCTCCGGCAGCGCCGAGGCCGAGCCGGGAATGTTCCACACGAGCCAGTGCAGCGTGTCGTCGGTGCCATCGCCCTGCGCGGCATCGGCATCGTGCACGAGCAGTACGAAGCTGCGCGTGGAATCGGGGGCGCCGCTCCACGAGAGTGCGGGCGACACGTCACGTCCGGTTTGCGCCTGGCGCGCCGGCATCGGTGCGCCGTCGGCGAAGGCGGTCGTGGTGAGCGTGAGCACGCGCATGGGCGTCCGTGCCTGCGCGTGCGCGGGACGGGCCGTGGCCACGTGCGCGGTCAGCAGCGCGAGCGCCATGGCGGCGCCGGTTGCGAATGTCGAGTTGACCATGTGGCGCCGCCTCACTTGTAGGACACCGGCTGCGTCTTGCGCCACGCGTCGTAGCGTGTGCGCAGCGTCTTCACCGGATTGAGATTCTCGCCGGGCTTGATGACGTTCGGCCCTTGCTGATTGGGTTGCGCCACGGTGAGGTACAGCGCGTACTTGCCGTTGCTGTGGGAGTCGCCGCTCACGTCGGTGCGGTTGGCCATGAGGATGTAGGCGATGTAGGCGGTCCGGCCTTCGCACGCGATGGCGGGCTTGGTGCCGTCGGCCGGGAGCGGCGGGCACACGCACCGGCTGTCGCCGCCGTACTGGTCGGCCGTTTCCAGCGCCGCCATCACGCGATCGGTGAGGGCGCCCTTCGTGTGCACGAAGGCGCGCACGGCGTTGGGGATCACGTCACCGGTGCGCAGGATGTTCCCCTGGATGGAGTAGTAGATCTGCGTGCCTGGCACCTGCCCCTGGATGTCCTGGGTGACGTACCCGTTGGACAGCCCCGAATGGCCGGCGGTGCGTCCCGTGAGGTCCACGATCCCGAACTGGCGTGACTGAAAGGCGGGATCGGCCGACAGCATCTCGATGATGCGCGCGGGGTCGGTGCCCCTCTGCAGCTCGCGGTACACGAGCATCTGGTTGGCGTGCGTCCCATCGACGCCGGCCTGACAGGCGGCCACACCCTTGCCGGGCACCACCACGGCTTGAATACCGCTCAGGAAGGCGTCGTCGCGGTCGACGCAGGTGGCCGACGCAATGACCACCCGCCCGGTGGCCATGTCGACGGCAATGACCGACCAGGTTGCCCAGGCGGCACGGGGCAGCAGCACGCAGGCGAGCGCGATGACGCACTGCGCGAGAATACGGTGAGAGGTTCGCATGCCCATAAGAGGCAGCGGGCGCCGACATTCGTCCAGTATCGGCCCGCGCC
>DCZC01000153.1:0-6804 GCA_002331565.1 Gemmatimonas sp. UBA2094 | reverse complement strand
CGCGTCCATCCGGCCACGGTGGACGCGCGTTGCGTGTCGGAAAGTGCCGGGAGGTGCCCGGCCACGTCGGTGCGCCCGATGAGCCGGGCGAAGTGGTCTTGTCCCGTTGCGTTGGCGGCCGTGGGATACGGCGCCCACGCGAAGTCCTGCGGATGCGCCGACGAGACGGCATGCAGCAGCTGCAGCCCCAAGGACACGGGGCGCACCTCCTCGGCCACGAACCTGGCGAGGTCACCGGGATGATTCGCCGCATCATCGAGGGACAGGCGCACACCGGCGCAGCGCGCGCCGCTGTGCGGCCCCTCGCGCGGGATGAACGTCACCGGTGTACACCGGATGCCGGGGGCGTCGAGGGAGCCGGCGAGTCGTCGGCTGTCGATCCAGGGGGCACCGATCATGGCGAACGGCGCATCGGTGCCGCGCGCCACACTCACGTTGGTACCCTCGAACAGACAGGTGCCGGGATACCACGTGGCGCTGTCGAACGAGGGCATCGCCGGCGAGGTGGGGACCCACGGCAACGCGGTCGCCGGCCACGCCAGCGACGGCTGCCACCCGGCACACGTCACGACCTCGAGTCGCGCGGTTCCGCAGTGCTCGCGCTTCCACAGTTGCGCGAGTTCCCCCAGCGTGAGTGCGTGCCGCACCGGAATGTCGTCTTCCCCGATGAACGACCGGCAGGCCGGCGTGAGCAGCGGTCCCTCGGCCGACGCGAGCACACCACCCAGCGGATTCGGGCGGTCGAGCACGACAAGCAACACCCCCGCGTCGGCGCAGGCGTGCAGCAGATGCCACAAGGTCCACGCGTAGGTATAGAACCGCGCGCCCACATCGGGGATATCGAACAACACCGCATCGAGACCGGCGAGATGCGCGGCGGATGGACGCATCCGTTCGCCGTACAGGGACACGACGGGCAGGCCGGTGAGGGCATCGGTGCCGTCGGCCACGCTCGCGCCGTCGGCGGCACTCGCACCAAGGCCATGCTCGGGCCCGAACAGGCGCACCAGCGGCAGGCCGGCCTGCAACAGGGCAACCCGCGACCGTACGTGCGGCGCCGCCGCGAGACGCGCCGCGTCGTTGGTAACCAGCGCCACATGCCGCCAGTCACGCCAGCGCGTGGGCTCACGCAGCATCACGTCGACGCCGAAGTGCAGGGGCACGGGGACCGCGGGCGGTGGCGGGGAAGACAACAGGCTACGGACGGGCGGAGTAGAATATGAAGCGCCGGGCCCCAGACGCCATGTCGCCACGCGATAGCCGGACCCGGACAATTCCACCTCCATCCCACTCCCCACCATGCTCCAGCGTCCGTTCACCCGTCGGGCACTCGCAGCCGCTCGCGTGCTCACCGCCGCGCTCTTCGTGGTCGTGCCGTACGCGCCGGTTGCAGCGCAAGGCAAAGGCAACGTGATCCCGGGCGTCGAGGTTCTGCTCTCCGACTCCCTGCACCTCCTGCGCGGCAAGCGCGTGGGCCTGCTCACGAATCATTCCGGACGCGACCGGAAGGGGACGAGCACCATCGACCTGCTCTTCAAGGCGCCCGGTGTGAAGCTCACCGCCCTCTATGGTCCCGAGCACGGCATTCGCGGAGAAGCCAAGGCGGGCGCGAAGATTGCCGACGCCGTCGACGAGAAGACGGGTGTGAAGGTGTATTCGCTTTACGGCGCGGTGGAGACTCCCACGCCGGACATGCTGAAGGACGTGGATGTGCTGGTGTACGACATCCAGGACGTGGGCGCGCGCGTCTACACCTATCAGTGGACGCTCGCGCTCACCGCGGCAGCGGCGGGCAAGCCGCTCGTGATTCTCGATCGCCCCGATCCCATCCGCGCCGACCGCTTCGAGGGGAACATCCTCGATCTCAAGTTCCGCTCGTTGGTGGGGCAGCACGCGGTGTCGCTGCGCTACGGGCTCACGGTGGGTGAGCTGATGCGGTATCTGGTGGGCACGAAGGCGCTCGCGGCCAGCGTGACCGTGATCCCCATGAAGAACTACCGTCGCGCCATGTGGTACGACGAGACGGGGATGCCGCGGGTGAATCCGTCTCCCAACCTGCGCACGCTCGACGCCGAGCTGCTGTATCCGGGCACGGTGTTCTTCGAGGGCACCAATGCCACCGAGGGACGCGGTACCGATGCCCCCTTCCAGCTAATCGGCGCCGACTACCTCACGGACCACGTGGCGGTGGCCGCGTCACTGAATGCCATGAAGCTGCCTGGCGTGCGGTTCGACACGGCTACCCGCACGATCGAGGCGGGATACAAGTTCGGCGGCAAGACGATCCCGATGATCAAGGTGAGCGTCACCGACCGCAACGCCGTGCGCCCGGTGGAACTCGGCATCCGCATGCTGCGGGCGTTCAAGAGTGCGCACCCGAATCAATTCGCGTGGCGCGAGCCGAGTGTGAACGCAGCCGGACGCATCAAGGGGATCGATCGTCTGGCCGGAACGGATCAGCTGACCAAGGCGGTGGACGAAGGCACGATCGACGCGCTCATCGCGCAGTGGAATGCGGACGCGCGGAGATTCGAGAGCATGGTCAAGCCGTACCTGCTCTACCGCTGATGCGTTGAGATTGGAGTTGGCAGCGGTGAGATGAAGAGTTGAGATGGTGAGCGGAAAGATTTGAGCCCGGATCGCGGTGAGAGTTGAGCTGGCTCGCGGTGAGAGTTGAGCGTGGTACCTCAATTCTCACTGCGAGACAACTCAACTCTCACTGCGATCCGGGCTCAATTCTCAGCCTCTCAGTTCTCCGACTGGAGGCTGGAGACTGGCGGCTCGAGTGGTTACCAGTCGACGCGCATGCCGACCTGTCCCATTCTGGCCGCGTAGGCCGAGAGGGGCACGCCGAAGGTGGACTGCGCCACGCCCGCGGCGGTGAACTGCGTGCCGCCGTAGCTGAGGTTGTTCTTCCAGTTGAACAGGTTGAACGCTTCCGCCGACACGCTGACCTTCTTGCCGTTCCAGTTCACGATCGGGCGGGCCAGGCGGATATCGACGGTGCGGTACCAGTTCTTCCACTCGTTCGCCGGCATCGTCGTCCGGTTGCCGGTGGAGTTCACGGTGCCGCCCGGGAAATCGTCGCCCAGGATGTTGTTGAGGTTGATGTCGCGGCCGTCGGTGGTGAGGAACGGACGCGGGCTCGCCACGGTAGCCACACCGGAGAAGGTGAACCCGAACGGCAGCGGCAGAATGTGCGAGAGGGCCACGCGGTGGCGCTCGTCGCCCGTGGTGCGCTGACGGTTGAACAGGAACGGGTACGCGAAGTTGGGCAGCGCCGCGGTATCGAAGTCACCCTGATACCAACCGAGCGTGTAGCCGAGGTTCACGCGCGCCTTGCCGCGCTGCCAGGTGGCCTGCACGAGCACGGACGAGTAATCCGACTGGCCGATATCGTCCCAGATGAGGATGTCGCCGAACGCGGGCGTGAGCTTGCGGCGCGCGGGCGTCTGGGTGCGATCGAGGTAGTTCGGATTGCGCTGCACGTAGAGGTTGTCCATGTGCTGGCGCACGTAGTCCACGTTGAAGCCGAACTCCGGCGTGAGCTGATGTCCCACGCCGATGGACATCTGCTTCGAATGCGGCGTCTTCATCTCGTTGTTCATCAGGATCGGCGAGAGGGCCGCCGATGCGCCCGCGATCACCCGCTGGCGCAGCACGGCCGGGTCCCGCGTGCCCGGATTGGCGAACGAGTAGGTGCGCCACGTGGAGTTGCGGCGCTCCTGGAAGCCCATGAAGCTCGTGACGCGATCGTAGATGATGCCGAACCCGCCGCGTACGAAGGTCTTGTTGTCCTTGAACGGATCCCAGGAGAACGACACGCGCGGTGAGAAGTTGCCCAGCTGGTTCTTGCGGTTGCCGGTGTTGATGTACGGCTTCAGCTCGGCAATGCTGGTGAGCACCGGATCACTGGCCCACGGCGTCTTGTACGTGTTGTTCATCGTGTTGATCTCGGCGTCGTGGCGCAGACCGAGGGACAACGTGAAATTCGGCTTGATGCGCCACTCGTCGTTGATGTACACGCCGGTGGTGTAGCCACGCGCCGTGGCGATGGCGTCGCTGGTGCCGTTCGGATCGGTGAAGCCCACCGCGATGGTCGCCGCCGTGGGCAGCGCCGCCGGATCATCCGTGGCGAAGGTGAACGTGCCGTTCGTGTTGTTCGGCTGGTTCTGCGTGGCGCCGATGGTGCTCAGCTCCGCACCGAACTTGATGATGTGCGACCCGGCCTTCTCGAGGTTGTAGGTCGCACGATTCACGGCCCGGAAGTGGTTTTCCTGCAGGATGAGCGGGAACCCGGAGGTGCCGAACTGCACGCCGGGGTAGTTGAACTGCGGCCCCGGCTTGAGCGGCGCTTCGTTGTGGTTCCACCCCACCCACTGCAGCGACGCTTCGTTCACGAGGTTGCCGCTCGTGGACACGAACTTCTGGCGCAGCTGGGCCGTGTAGATCTCGTACTTCTGCGAGATGCCGGCGTCCTGCGATACGCGCGCCCCGAAGTTGCCCTCGCCGCGCAGGAAGCGCGTGGAGCCCATGAAGTCGTAGGTCACGCGCGGGCTCTGCACGTACGTGAGCCGCGAGAAGAGCGTGTGATTCTTGTTGGGCGCGAGGAACGACCCCTTCACCGAAGGCCACGCCGTGTTCGCGGCGGCCGTGGTGGGGTTTACGTCGAGGAAGAAGTCGGTGTTGGTGAGCTCGTAGCTCGTCGCGAGAAACAGTTTGTCCTTCTTGAGCGGGCCGGCGATGTTGAAGCCGAGCTGATCACGCCCGAAGTTGGGCACCGCCGTCTGGAAGGCATTCTTGGCCAGCATCGACTTGTTCTGCAGGAAGCCGAACGCCGACCCCTTCCACTGGTTGGTGCCGCGCTTGCTTTCGGCGCTGATCACGTACGAACCGGCGCGTGTGAACTCCGCGTCGTAGGGGTTGAGATAGACCCGGAAGTTCTCGAGCCCTTCCTGCGGCAGCGGCGACCCCGTCTGGCCGAGCCCGACGATGTTGCCGTTGAAGAGGCTCTTCATCTCCACGCCGTCCATGTAGACGTTGAAGAACCGGAGGTCGGGCGCGGCGCCGCCCGAGGGCAGCGTACGGCCGGACTGCGGTGCATACGTCTTGATGCCCGGCGCGATGCCGGCGAGGTTCATGATGCCGCGCGCGTTGAACGGGAGATTCTCGATCTCTTCCTTCACCACGGGCGCCGATACCGACATGCGCTGCACTTCCACCTGCTTCACGCGCTCCGCCGTGACCATCTGCGCCTCGAGTTCGGCCGCCCCCTTTTCGAGCGCGAAATCGAGACGGGCACGCTGCCCCTGCACGAGGTTCACCGTATCGGTACGCTGGCGATAGCCGATCGCCTTGACGTTCACGGTGTACTGGCCGGAGTAGAGGCCGAGGATGCGGAACTCGCCGGTGGCGCGCGTGAGCGTGCGGGAGAGTTCGGCCGTGGCGATGTTGCGCACCGTGATCTGGGCACCGACGACGGGCGCCCCGTCGCCGCGGACGACGCCTTCGAGTGTGATGGTGTTCTGCGCGGCCACCGGGGTACTGGCGAACAGCGCGGCGGACGCCACGCACAGCAACCGTGGAATGAGCGGTCGCAACATGAGCTTTCCTTGGTGTTGGGGAGTGGAACGGGGCGGGTGGGACGAGTTGCGTGATTATAGAGCGCGGGTCATTCAGTGGCCAGCAACGCGAATCCGCTCAGGCCGTCCACGACCCGATGAGGCGGTTCCACGGCAGCATGGCCGCGACGAGCACCAGCGTGACGAGCGTGCCGACGAGCGCCTTCTTCGCCTTGGCGTCGGAGCCGTGCGCCTTGCGCACCAGCACGCTGGTGACGGTGGCCGCGATGACGGCGACGACCATGAGCGTGGGATGTTCCACCAGCGTCCGCCGCGTGGCGGCATCCTTCATCGACGCGCCCATCGCTTCACGGGCGGCGGCGATGGCCGGGCTCACGAACCAGAGCGTGAGGCCGGCCACGAGCTGCAGGTGCGCCAGCACGGTCAGGCGACGCACCCACGACGTTTCGGCATCGCCCCAGGTGGTTCTGGCGGTCAGCGCCTTCACGAGTACGAGGAGCGCGGTCGCGAGTACGAGCCACGCCAGCACGTTGTGGAACTTGAGAATGAACGGGTACATCGCACCATCCGCAGGGAGAGAGGGTCGGCCTGGGGCACGGCGGGCGCGCGGCCCCACATGACCGAAATGCCTATGCCGCCATCATTCGGGAACGCCGGCGCCGGCCTGCAACGTGGTGCCGCTGCCGCTCGCGATGCTCTTGAGCGCGAAGTACACCACCCCGGTGAACGCGGCGCCCATCACGGCAACGAAGCCCCGCGTGCGGCGCTTGTCCATCACGCGTTGCTGCGGGCGATCCACGGTACGCCAGGGCACGAGCAATTCGCCGCGCCGCCAGGGCAATTCGTCGCCGTCTACCGTGACGATCGCGTCGGGCATCACGAGCACGGCGCTGTCGCCGAGTGGGCGCACGACGCGCCCGTCGAGTTGCCGGAGTTCGAAGCCGGCCGCATCACGCAGCGCCGTGGCGCCCTCCGCCGTGAACACCAGCCGGATTTCCGCCCGGGCCGGCACGGCGGTGGGGGCCAGCGGCCGGTAGGAGTAGCACCCGGCCAGCATCGTGACCGCGCCGACGGCGGCGACCAATTGAGCGCGGGACGAGCGGAATCGACAACCGGGACTGCGCGCACGGAGACGGGTCATGCGGCAACGTTAGCGTGCTGCCGTGCCCCCCGCCACGTTGGGTTGACGAGGCAGCTGACGAGGCAGCGGACGAGGCAGCGG
>DCZC01000053.1:5220-13035 GCA_002331565.1 Gemmatimonas sp. UBA2094 | reverse complement strand
GCCTGCGGCGCCTGCCCCGCGCTGCGCGCGGCCAGCTGCCCATCGAGCAGCGCCACGTAGGTGGCGAGCGACTGGGCCCCGCTCTGCCGGGCCACGAGCGCCCCGCGGTCGAAGAGGAGCACCGTGGGCAGGGCCCGCACGTCGAACGCCGTGACCATTTCGAGGTTGGTGTCGGCGTCGAGGGTGAGCACTGTCGCCCGCCCGCTGTAGCTTTCAGCTAGCCGCTGCATCACCGGCTTGAGGGTTACACACGGCTGGCACCATGCGGCCCACACATCCACCAGCACCGGCACCGGCGACTGAAGCACGCGCGCCGCGAATTCGGCGTCGGTCACGGCAGCAGGAACTACGGAAGCGTTCATGTCGGGAAACATAACGGAATCGCCCAGCCCCAACGAACTCGCGCAGATGATCGACGTGCTCGAGGCGACAGGCAATTTCCGCGTACTGCGGAAGTTCGAAGCGCGGGCACGCTACAGCGGCCCGGCTCCCGACACCGTGCTGCGCCGCGGGCTCGTGGTGGACGTGGAAACGACCGGTCTCGACACCGCCAGCGATCGCATCATCGAGCTCGGGCTCGTACCCTTCGAGTTCGACGGCGCCGGGCGCGTGTACGCCGTGGACACCAAACGCGAATGGTTCGAGGATCCCGGCATTCCCATTCCGCCCGAAGCCTCGCTGATCACCGGCATCACCGACGACATGGTGCGCGGACAGCGCATCGACGATGCGGCGGTGCAGGAGGAGATCGCCCGCGCGCACCTCGTAATCGCGCACAACGCCTCGTTCGACCGGCGCATCCTCGAGCGGCGCTTCCCCGACTTCGCCACGAAGCACTGGGGCTGCTCACTCAACGACGTACCATGGGCGAGCTTCGGGTGCCGCGGCGCGAAGCTGGACTACCTGCTCTTTCAGCTGTGCGACGAATTCCATACGGGTCATCGCGCCGGCGACGACTGCCTCGCCACCCTCCACGTGCTCGCGGTGCCCCGCGACGGCGAGGCCACGCCGCTCACGCGGCTGCTCGAGCGGGCCCGTCGCACCACGGTGCGCCTGTCGGCGATCGGCTCACCGATCGAATCGAAGGAGCTGCTGCGGGCGCGCGGCTACAAGTGGTTTCCCGGAAGTCCCACGCGGCAGAAGACGTGGTTCAAGGACGTCTACGAGGAAGACGTCGAAGCCGAGCAGCAGTGGCTGCGCGACCACGCCTACGGCGGACTGGCCAATCCACCGTGGCGGCTCGAGAAGTTCACGGCCAAGGAGCGGTACTCCGAGCGGGCCCCGTAGCCTTACGCCGGCCGCACCGGCAACGGCAACGGCAGCCGCGTCTGCAGCCGCATGCTGATGGCCATCATCACGAACATCACCCCCGTGGCGGCGAGATAGGCACGCTCGAGGCCCACGAGGCCGCCGCCGGCACGATCGGCAAGGGCGCTCAGCACCGCCACCACCATGAGGTTGCCGATGGCGATGCCGATGTTCACGAGTGCCTGAGCCGCCGTGCGCTGACTGGCGTCCACCTCGTCGAGCACCACGGTGCGCAAGGTCCCGCCGACCACGATGCCCACACCGGCACCGATGAACAGCGTGGCGACGATGAACACCCAGAAGATGTGCGCCGCGATGCCGACCAGCAGCGAGCCGATGGCCAGCGTGCCGAACCCGCTGAGCATCACGCGACGCGGCCCGAGGCGGTTCTGCCAACGTCCGAAAAGCGCCGACGCCGCCGCCGAACACAGCACGAGCGGCAGCAGCAGCAGGCCGGCCTTGCTGGGCACGGTGCCGAACGCGGCGACCGCCACCGACGAAATGAAGATCACGCTGCCCATGCCAAAACCGGCGCCCGTGCACAACACCCATGTGGTGCGCAGCTGGCGCGAAGCGAACAGCGACAACGGCACGATCGGCTGCGCGGCGCGGCGCTCCACGAAGACGAGCACCGGCACCGCAACGGCCGCCGTGAGCAGCAGCCCGGGCCACAGCGTAAGCCCGGTGAGCGTGTCCACCGCGCGGTTGATGCCGAGTGTCAGCCCCGCGAGCATGAGCGCCAGCGTCGTGATCCCGATGTAGTCGAATGGCGGCAACGCGGCCGGACGCGGGACCCGCGGCAGCGCCCGATGGCCCATCACGAAGACGACGGCGGCGAACGGCAAGTTCACGAGGAAGATCCATTGCCAGCTGGCCACCACGAGCAACACCGACGCGAGAATGGGACCGACGAGAAACGCCATGCCGAACGTCGCGCCGATGAGTCCGAGGATCCTGCCGCGCTGTTCCGGCGGAAACGTATCGCCCACTACCGCACTCGCGGTCGGCGTGATGCCGCCGGCGCTCAATCCCTGCACGGCTCGGCCGAACAGCAGCACCCCGAAGCTGCCCGACCGGGCGATGATCAGCGAGCCGATCGCGAATCCCGCGATGTCCATGAGGTAGATGGTCCGTCGCCCGAAGCGATCGCTCAGCGCGGCCATGAGCGCCGTGCTGGTGAGCGAGCAGAGGCTGAAGACGATCGTCACCAGGCCGATCTGCCGGTTGTCCACCCCGAAGGCGCCGCGCAGCGCCGGAATGGCGGGGGCGATGACCGCCGCGTCCAGCGCGGCCATGAAGACGCCTGCGAAGAGCACCGTGAGGATGCGCTTGCGGGCGACGGCGTCGGACTCGGCGGACGGTTCGAGCGCGATGGAACTCATGATGGAAACGTAGCACCCTGCGGACACTTTCTCACACGCCGCCCGCGCACACATTCCCTCCAGGCGACGCGTGGGGCATACTGCACGGAGATTCTTCGTCGCTGTATTCCGCAGCGGTGTGGATTTTCCACTGACCGGTTCGTGGCATGCGACGCGTAGTGATCATCGGGGCCGGTGCGGCAGGCACCATGGCGGCAATCTTCGCAGCGCGCGCCGGTGCGCATACGCTGCTGCTGGAGCGCACGAGAGACGGCGGCCGCAAGATTCTCATCAGCGGCGGCGGTCGCTGCAACGTGTTGCCGTCCAAGCTCGACGAACGGCGGTTCGTGACCGACTCCTCGCCCAACACGCTGCGGAAAATCGTGCGCAGCTGGCCGCTGCCCGATCAAATCCGCTTCTTCGAAGACGAGGTCGGTATTCGCCTCGAGGAGGAAGTGGAGTCGGCGAAGCTCTTCCCCGCCTCGCACAAGGCCCGTGACGTGCGGGACGGCCTGCTCGCGCTCGCTCGGCGGTCGGGCGTGGAGGTGCGCATGGACACACTCGTCACGTCACTGGAGCCGGATGGTGCCGAATGGGTGATCGGCGTGGGCGGCGCCGAGTCGCTGCGGGCCGATGCCGTGATCGTCGCGACCGGTGGCCTGTCGGTCCCCAACACCGGCAGCGACGGCGCAGGGCTGTCGATGCTGCGCTCGATGGGGCACACCATGCACCCCACGTATGCGGCGCTCACGCCCGTCACCGCCGCACCGGGTACCTTCAGCGAACTCTCCGGCATCTCGCTGCGGGTGTCGCTCACGGCCACGTCGCCCGCGCGTCAGGCCACGGCGAGCGGCGGGTTTCTGTTCACGCACCACGGCTACAGCGGGCCATCGGTGCTCAACGTGTCGCACGTGACGGTGCGGGCCCGCGCGGAAGAGGACGCCACCGGTGCCGCCGACATTCAGGTGCAGTGGACCGGACACGACGAGCCGGCGTGGAACGCGCTGTTGCAGAGTGGCGGCACGCGCCAGGTGTCGTCGGTGGTGCGTCACGAGTTGCCCGATCGGCTGGCGGACGTCCTGATGGCGCAGGCACGGGTGGAGCCGACGCGCAAACTGTCGGAGCTCACGCGCGACGAGCGCCGGCGACTGGTGGAAGTGCTGGTGCGCGGCGCGTTGCCGTGGAACGGCGACGAGGGATACAAAAAGGCCGAGGTGACCGGTGGCGGGGTGGCCCTCTCCGAAGTCGACCCGCGCACCATGGAGAGCCGCCGCGCCCCCGGACTCTTTCTGTGTGGCGAAGTGCTGGACGCGTTCGGACCGATTGGCGGCTACAACTTTCTCTGGGCGTGGGTCACGGGGCGCGCGGCGGGCTCGGCGGCGGGGATGACACGTGCAGGCACAACGGTGAGATCATGAGCGAGTACGTCCGCACGCACCTCGAACCGACCGAAGCGCTGCTGCCGCACCGCGCCTTCAAGGTCGTATCCGCTGACGGCTGACACGGGCGGCGAGGGCGGATGGGCGGTATCATCGGGCATGGCCACCTTCGTCCCCCTGCAGCACCACCGGCTCAGCGCCGAAGAATCGGCGCGTCGGGCGCACGAGTTCTCACAACACGTCGACACCCGTCGCACCACGCGCCATTTCTCTACGGAGCCGGTGCCACGGGAGTGGATCGAGCAGGCGATCCGCGCCGGGGGCACAGCCCCCAGCGGTGCGCACCAGCAGCCGTGGACCTTCGTGGCGGTGAGCGATCCAGCGCTCAAGCAGCGCATGCGCGAGGCCGCCGAAGAGGAAGAGCGTCGGTTCTACGCCGAGCGCATCACCCCCGAATGGCGCGCAGCGCTCGAGCCGTTGGGTACGGACGCGGTGAAGACGCATCTCACCGATGCCCCGTGGGTGGTGGTGCTGTTCCGCCAGAGCCACGGGTTCGACACCGACGGGAGCAAGCGCACCTTCTACTACACGCAGGAGAGCTGCGGCATCGCGGCCGGCCTGTTCATCACGGCCCTGCATACGATGGGTCTGGTGACGCTCACGCACACCCCGAGCCCCATGGCGTTCCTCGCCGACCTGCTCGAGCGGCCATCGAACGAGAAGGCCTTTCTGGTGATGCCCGTGGGCTACCCGGCGCCTGACGCGCGCGTCCCGGCGCTCACCCGCAAATCGCTGGGCGAGATCGCGGTGTTCCGATGATCATGCTGCTCGACGACTTCCGCAGCGCCGCCGACGTGGCGCAGCGGTGGCGTGCGTTCAGCGATCGGGTGATGGGCGGCGTGAGCGAGGCCCACGCGGCGTTCGCCGAGGTGCAGGGCCAGCCCGCGCTCCGGCTCACGGGGCGTGTGTCGCTCGAGAACAACGGCGGATTCGTGCAGATGGCCCGACCGCTCGGGGATCTCGATGCGTTGGCGTTCGGCGGCCTGCAACTGCGGGTGTGCGGAGCGCCGGGCACGTACTTCGTGCATCTGCGTACGGCCGACACGCGAGCACCGTGGCAGTACTACGGGGCGCCGTTGCCCGTTAGCGAGGCGTGGGCCGATGTCTTCCTGCCCTGGTCGGCCTTCACGGCCGTATCCCTCTCCGCTCCGCTCGACGTACGAGAGCTGCAGCGGATCGGCCTCGTGGCGGCCAAGACGGCGTTCGATGCCGACGTGGCGATCAGCCGGCTCGAGCTCGTGCCCTGAGTGAAAGCACGGGCACCGGACGCGGGCGATCGAGCTAACAGGGTGATGACGGCGTGCGCGATGTTCGCCCGCATGACCTCCCATATCGAATCCGAGTCCAGTGACTTGCCCGATGGCGACACTCCCCAAGCGCCCTCGCTTCGCGCGCCAACCGAGCCCCCCGAATCGCTCGCTGTGAATCCGCCTGCTACCGAACCGCCGCCGCAGCATCCCGCCCCGCCGGGGCCGAATGCAGGAGAACTGCTCTGGTTCTGGTAAGCGGTTGCCATGGCCGCGCCGTCGGCGAGTTTTCTTGCATGCACGAACCCATCGAATTCGACGGCCGGTCCGCCGCGCTGCTGCAGGCGGCGGAACGGTGCCGCCAGCAGCTCGCCCGCGCCAACAGCGACCCGCAGCTCACCCATGACGAACGGCAGGCCCTGCTCGGGGCGCTGCTGGCCGACGTGGGTGGGGGTGGGTGGATCGAGACGCCGTTCACCTGCGAGTTCGGGGTGAATCTGCGCGTTGGCGCGCGCACCTTCGTGAACCGGAACTGCCAGTTCCACGACACGGCTCCCATCACCATCGGCGACGATGTCCTGGTGGGACCGGGGGTGCAGATCATCACGGCCACCCATCCGTTGCACCCGGACGAGCGGCACCCCGCCGAGGGGCGCGCGGCCGGGCCACCGTATCGTACGCAGGTAGCGCCCGTGCACATCGGCAACCGGGTGTGGATCGGCGCCGGGTCCATCATCCTCGGCGGCGTTACCATCGGCGACGGCACCACGATCGGTGCCGGGAGCGTGGTGACGCGCGACATCCCCGGCATGGTGGTGGCGGTGGGGCAGCCGGCGAGGGTGCTGCGCGAACTGTAGGGCTCGGCGTTACTTCTTGCGCACCCAGCGCATGCTCAGGCCGAGGGTGGTGAGCGCAGCCGATTCGCCGCGCTCACTGCCGAGGAACGTGCGAGAGAAGAACAGCGCTGGTGACGAGCCGCGCTGCCGGGGCGACGAGTAATCGAGTCGCACCACGGCACCGAGGCGTGCCCCCCGGTTCTCCATCCCCACATACGCCGGCCCCACCATCACGCGTACCAGCGTGGAGCGGATATCGAACGCACCGCCGGTCATGATGGCCGCGCGTTCCTCGAAGCGGTTGTCCTGGCAGCCGGTCGTTTCTGCCGTCACGTAGCACGACCCGCGGTTGCCGAGGTTGAGCGGCGTGACGCGCGCGGCGGCAATCCACGCCTTCTTGGGCTTCCGGAGCAGCGGGACGGTACCCACGGCCGAGAGGGCGACCCACGGCGCTTCGATGAGCGAGGTGGATGCTACGACGCTGCCACCTTCGACCTCACCGGAGAGCAGCCCCGTGTAGGTGTAGAAGCCCATGCCCACGCCGGGCCGGCGCTGGGCCGAGAGCCCCGCGGGCACGGTGAGCAGGAAAGCGATCGCGGTGAACCACACTCGGCGGGAGTGGGTGCGCATGCAGAGTCCTCGGTAGGGTGTGCAGCCAAGTTAGCGGCACGGTGAAGGTGGAACACACGAGCGTGTCCACCCCCTACGAGCCAGCGAGCCCTTCCTCGCGGGCAATGACGGTCGCTGCCATACTTTGGATGCCGTGCTGGCCGGCGCGTCGCCCCTGGCGGCGACGTCGGCTTTGACCGGACCTTGGCCCCCATTGCAATCACCTCGAACGGACCTGTCCCGCAATGCCACTTCTGGAGAAGTATGCCGGCCGCGATGCGTACTACGTTTTGACGCGCATCAACGACGCCGTCGTCACGTACCAACTCACGGCAGGCGGCGAGCGGAGGCTGGCCTCCGCCGGAGTCTCGGCCGGCCAGCATTTCGAGCGGGCGCTCCTGCTCGACCTGTATCGTACCGGCGACGCGTATGCCCCGGGGCACGAGTTCCCGGAAGCCGTGCGCGCCAATCAGCTCTCGCTCGACCTGGCGGGCGATCCCAGTCCGGAGAGCGCGTTCCCCACGTGCGACGGCTGCCGCAGCGTGATCGACCTGCATCTGGAACTCACGGGGTCGCGCGGCGCACGGAGTGCCCATCTGCATTGCCCGTCTTGCCGAGCCACGCCCACGGCGATCGCGGACACCAGCATTCCGCTCACGCTCCTGTCGCGGTCGCTGGTGACGCGGCTGTTCGGGGATCTCGAGGTGGCCACGCGATCGGCCAATGTGATTCGCTACGTGTCGCTGCTCGACGCGGAATTCGTGCAGCGGTGGGACGCGGTACGGAAGCAGCGGGCGACGGTGCAGTCGCAGTTGTTCGAGGGCGAGGCGCTTGGCGGTTTGGGGCTTGGGTGAGGCGTGACGCGTTTCACGGGGGCATGAGACGTTGATCGCCTTGGCGTGGGCGGTCGGAGGCTCGTTGGCGAAATTGACTCTACACGCTGCTGGTCGGGTGTATGGGCGGTACCCGCTTACCGCACCGTGTTCACCATGTCGAAGATCGGGAGGTACATCGC
>DCZC01000053.1:3862-4976 GCA_002331565.1 Gemmatimonas sp. UBA2094 | reverse complement strand
CGCGCTCACGGCGGCGTCCACTTCGTCGTCGTAGAAGTCGGCGATCTTGGTGAGCATTTCGTCGAGACCACCGGTCTGTTCACCGACGGCGATCATGCTGATCACCATGGGTGGAAAGACTTCGCTCTTCTGCAACGGGCCGGCAATGGTGTCACCACCGGCGATGCTGGCGCGGCTGTCCATGATGGCGTCCTGCACCACACGGTTACCCGACGTGCGCGCGGTGATTTCGAGACCATCCAGGATGCTCACGCCGGAGCTGATGAGCGTGCCCAGCGTACGGGTAAAGCGTGACACCGCCGACTTGCGCAGCACGTCGCCGAGTACGGGCACCTTGAGCAGAACCCGGTCGATAACGAGCCGCCCCGGCGCGGTACCGTAGTACTGCTTGATGAAGAAGGCCAGGCCGGCCATGCCGCCGATGAACGCCCACCAGTAGCGGTTGAGTAAGCCGGACAGCCCGATGACGATTTGCGTGGGGAGCGGCAGCTCCACGCCCACGCTGCCGAACATGCCGGCGAACACCGGGATGACCTTCCACAGGAGGATCACCACGCACAACGCGGCGACGCAGAGAATGACCGTGGGGTAGATCATGGCACCCTTTACCTTGCGGAGGAGGGCGTCGTTCTTTTCCATGAAGATGGCGAGGCGGTTGAGAATGGTGTCGAGGATACCGCCCGCTTCACCGGCCGCCACCATGTTGGTGTAGAGGTCGGAGAAGGCCTTGGGATGCTTGCGCATCGCGTCGGCCACCGTGTTGCCAGACTCCACGTCGAACACGACTTGGCGCACCACCGCGGTGAGCGCCTTGTTTTCCGACTGACGCGCCAGGATATCGAGCGCCTGCACCAGCGGCAGACCGGCGTTGATCATCGTGGAGAACTGGCGGGTGAAGATCACGATGTCGCGCATCGTGATCGACCCGCCGGTCGTCTGCGGTGTCGCCTTGCTCTCGTCCACCTTGATGATGGAGAGCCGCTGCCGGCGCAACTGGGCGACGGCGTCGTCACGACTGGGCGCGTCGACAGTGGCGGACTTGAGGCCGCCGTTCGAGGTGCGCGCGGTGTAGGTGAACGTGGGCATGTGAGACTCGGTGTTCTGGAGAGCTGGT
>DCZC01000053.1:0-3596 GCA_002331565.1 Gemmatimonas sp. UBA2094 | reverse complement strand
CCTCACCTCATCGTCGCAAACCGCCGGTGAGCGGCCGGTCGCCGGCACGACCACCGATACCGTTGGCCGGGCGGGCCGAGAACCCGTCGTCCATGGGCCCCTTGCCGATCATGCGCAGAAACTCGTTGGGATCGCCCGACGAGCGCACGCAATCGTCGGCGCTCACCAGGCGGTTCACGTACAGCTGGTACAGCGCGTCGTTCATCGTCTGCATGCCGAACTTCTTGCCGGACTGCATGAGCGAGTAGATCTGGTGCACCTTGCCGTCACGGATGAGCGCGCGGATGGCGGGCGTGACGACGAGCACTTCGGCGGCCATGGCCCGGCCGCGGCCGGAAATCTTGGGGAGCAGCACCTGCGTGATGATCCCCTCCAACACAAAGGCGAGCTGCGCGCGCACCTGGCTCTGCTGGTGGCTGGGAAATACATCGATGATGCGGTTGATCGCCTCGGCCGCGCTGTTGGTGTGCAGCGTGGCAAACACGAGATGCCCGGTTTCAGCGATCGTGAGCGCCGCCTGAATGGTCTCCAGATCGCGCATCTCGCCGATGAGGATCACGTCGGGGTCTTCACGGAGCGCGTATTTGAGGGCCGACGCGAAGCTCTTCGTGTCGGCACCCACCTCGCGCTGATTGATGATGCAGTTGCGGTGGCGGTGGATGAACTCGATGGGGTCTTCCACCGTGATGATGTGCCCGCGCCGCTCGGTGTTGATCTTGTCGATCATGGTGGCGAGCGTGGTGCTCTTGCCGGAGCCGGTGGCCCCGGTCACCAGCACGAGACCGCGTGGACGCTCAGCGAAGCCCGCGATCACCGCCGGCAGCTGCAGCTCGGCAAACGTCTTGATCTGGAACGGAATGCGGCGGATGACCATGGTTACGCAGCCCCGCTGCTTGAACACGTTGCCGCGGAAGCGCGAGAGGTTCGCGATGCCGAACGAGAAGTCCAGTTCGTCCTCCATCTCGAACCGCTTCTTCTGGTGTTCGGTGAGCACCGAGTACGCCAGCTGCAACGTGTCGCGCGGCGTGAGCACATGCTCCACGGCGGAGTTCACGATGTCACCATCCACCCTCAGCTTGGGGCGATCGCCGGCCGTGACGTGCAGGTCGGACGCGTCCCGCTCGATCATCTCATCGAGAAGGGGGCGGAGGGAGACGGGGGACTGGGCGGACGCGGTCATGGATTCACGAGCCAGAAGCGGGCGCGGAACCGCACGCCGAGCGCTGGACGAACCGGCAGGCGACAGGAAACGGCACCGTCACCGCTCCTCATGACGACGATTCACGGATGACCTGTTCGAGGGTCGTGACGCCCTTGAGCACCTTGAGCCAGCCGTCCATGCGAAGGGTGAGCATACCGTCCTCGATGGCGGCGTTGCGGATCACCTGCACGTCGGCGTTCTGCATGACGAGCTTCTTGAGGTTCGGGGTCATGAACATGACCTCGAACAATCCCTGACGGCCCTTGAGGCCCGTGCCCCCGCACGCATCACAGCCGCGTCCCTTGAAGAAAGGGAGCTCACTGATGCGCGTCTCGGTCGACACGTTGGCCAGGAAGGGGAGCGCTTCTGGGGTGGCCTTCAGCTTCGCGTTGTCGAGCGCTTCTCTGGTAAAGCGCAGTTCGCCCAGCGTGGTCTCGGGCTTCACCTTCGCGCCGGCCAATTCGGCAAGGTCGGGCTCGTACTTCACCTTGCACTTGGGGCAGATGCGACGCACCAGTCGCTGCGCGAGAATGAGGTTGAGCGCCGAGGCGACGTTGAAGGGCTCGAGCCCCATGTCGAGCAGGCGGACGATGGTTTCGGGGGCCGAGTTGGTGTGCAACGTGGAGAGCACCATGTGGCCGGTGAGGGCGGCCTTGATGGCGATGCCACCCGTCTCCAGATCGCGGATCTCACCGAGCATGATGACGTTCGGGTCCTGGCGGAGGAACGCCTTGAGGGCGGCCGCGAACGTCATGCCGATTTCGGTGCGCACGAGCACCTGGTTGATGCCGAAAAGGTTGTACTCGACGGGATCTTCGGCGGTCATGATGTTGGTGTCGAGATTATTGATCTTCGACAGCGCCGAGTAGAGCGTGGTGGTTTTGCCGGAGCCCGTGGGCCCCGTGACGAGCACCATGCCGTACGGGTTGGAGATGGCCTCCATGAACTCGCGCTCGGCGCGCGGTTCGATGCCGAACGTCTCGAGATCGAGCGTCAGGTTGCCCTTGTCGAGAATGCGGAGCACGACCTTTTCACCGAAGAGCGTGGGGAGGGTACTCACGCGGAAGTCGACCACCTTCTTGCCGACTTTGAGTTTGATGCGCCCGTCCTGCGGCACGCGACGCTCGGCGATATTGAGCGACGCCATGATCTTGATGCGCGAAATGAGGGCGGCGCGCATCTTCATCGGCGGCTTCATCACTTCCTGCAGCGCGCCATCGATGCGGTAGCGCACGCGCAGCTCGTGCTCAAAACACTCGACGTGGATGTCGGAGGCGCCCTTGCCGACGGCGTCCACGAGAATGGCGTTGATCAGCTTGACAACGGGGGCTTCGTCGATCTGGGCCGCGAGGACGCTGGCGTCGGCCGAGTCCTCCTGGTTCTCGAGCACCTCGATGTCGTCATCCTCTCCGGCGATGTCCTGCAGGAGCGCCTGCATCTGGATCTCATGGGCCTCGTAGTGTTTTTCGATGGCCGCGCGCAAGGAGAACTCGCCCGCCAGCACGGGCACGATGTCGTAGCGCGTGATGAACGTGAGATCTTCCACCACCGACATGGTGGTGGGGTCGGCGATACCCACGGTGAGCTGCCGGCCCTCCCGCCTGAGCGGGAGGACGGTGTACTTCGATGCGATGTCGGCGGGGATGAGCTTGAGGAGCCGCGGGTCGACTTCGAAGCGTGAGAGGTCGACAGCGGGCATGCGATGCTGGCGCGCGAGCATGCGCACCACGTCGGTCTCCGAGGCGAGCCCCATCTTCACGACCGTCAGCCCCAGACGCTGGCCGGGATGGTTGGCCTGCTCCTGGAGCGCCTTCGCGAGTGCTTCCTCTGTCAACAATCCCTCGCGCAGCATCATGTCGCCGATACGTTCGGCGGTGCGATTGGCAAGGGGAGCAGCAGGTGCGGTCATATGCCCTGATTTCCGTCAGTACACGGCCCTGAAGTGGTATGCGATCGAGGGACTCCCCTCACTGTCTTATGGACTGTGCCCGCCTGAAAACGTCACCAGCGAGTCCAGCACGCGAACGGTGGAGGGGCCGATGCCACGCACGTGACGGAGGTCGTCGGGACCCCGGAACGGGCCGTGCCGTTCGCGCCACGCGACGATGCGTTTGGCGAGCGCGGGGCCGACCCGCGGCAATCGCTCGAGTTCCTCGGCCGTCGCGCCGTTCACGTTCACCGGCGCAGGTGGCGTCACCTCTTCCTGCACAGCGAGTTTCGGCACCGTTGGCGATCGGCTCGGCGCGGTACGCCGTTTACGACTCTTACGCGGTGTGGCGTTCCTTCCTGCGGAATCGACGGCCTGCTGCTGGGCCGACAGTGCGCGGGCCGCGAGGGCGCCGTCGGCCGCTTCGTTACCGCCGGCCCGGCGCAGCTGCGCCTCGAACCGGCGCAC
>DCZC01000040.1:5362-5544 GCA_002331565.1 Gemmatimonas sp. UBA2094 | reverse complement strand
AGCGCCTCTTCGCGGTTCGGCAGCGAGGCCAACTTCTTGACCATCGCTTCGTCGACCGCATTGCCCTCGTAGATGCCACCCTTCACCGCAGGCTTCTGGTCATTCTCCTTCGCAAAGTCGGAGAGGACCTTGGCTGCCGTGATGGCATCCTTCGCCACCACCACCCCCGTCGGGCCCTTCAG
>DCZC01000040.1:4858-5060 GCA_002331565.1 Gemmatimonas sp. UBA2094 | reverse complement strand
TCAGCCCCGTGAAGTCGGTGTAGTACAGCGCCTGCGCGCCTGCCATCGACGCCTTCAGGCTGTCCACCAGGATCTGCTTGTCGGCCTTCTTGGCCTTCGGCTTGGCTTTCATGGTTGCGTCTCCCTCTTACCGGAACGGCGTGGTGTCGACGGTGACGCCAGGACCCATGGAGCTCGAGATCGCGACGTTGCGGATGTACAC
>DCZC01000040.1:4521-4687 GCA_002331565.1 Gemmatimonas sp. UBA2094 | reverse complement strand
AGATCGCGACGTTGCGGATGTACACACCCTTCGCCGCCGCCGGCTTGGCGCGGACGATGGTGTCCATGAGGGCGGAGAAGTTGCTCTCGAGCTGGTCGGGCGTGAACGAGACCTTGCCGATCGGGGCGTGCAGATTGCCCCCCTTGTCGACGCGGAACTCGATCTT
>DCZC01000040.1:0-4349 GCA_002331565.1 Gemmatimonas sp. UBA2094 | reverse complement strand
CTTGTCGACGCGGAACTCGATCTTGCCGCCCTTCGACTCGCGAACCGCCTTGCCCACGTCGAACGTGACCGTACCGGCCTTCGGATTCGGCATGAGACCACGCGGACCGAGCACGCGGCCGAGCTGGCCGAGCTGGCCCATCTGGTCCGGCGTCGCGATCAGCACGTCGAAGTCGAGCCAGCCGTCCTTGATCTTGGCGAGGTACTCGGTGCCGACGAAGTCCGCGCCCGCGTCCTGGGCTTCCTGGATCTTCGCACCGGCCGCGATGACGAGCACGCGCATCGTCTTGCCCGTACCGGCCGGGAGGACGACGGTGCCACGCACCACCTGATCCGCGTGACGCGGATCGACGCCAAGGCGCACGGCGATTTCCACGGTCTCGTCGAACTTGGCGAATGCCATGTTTTTCACGAGCGCGATCGCCTGCTTCGCCTCATATGCCTTCGCCTGGTCGCGACGCTCACTCGCGGCGCGGAACTTCTTTCCATGCGTCTTCATGAGGCTCACTCCTTCACCGTGATGCCCATGGACCGAGCGGCACCGGCGATCATCGCCACCGCGCTCTCCATGCTCTCACAGTTGAGGTCGGGCATCTTCGTGGTCGCAATCTTCTCGAGCTGCGCCCGCGTGATCGTCCCCACCTTCACCTTGTTCGGCTGACCGGAGCCCTTGGGCACGCCGATCTCCTTCTTGATCAATTCCGCCGCGGGGGGCGTCTTGAGAATGAAGGTGAACGACTTGTCCGCGTAGATCGTGACCTCGACCGGGATGATCATATCACCGCCCTGCGTCCGAGCATTGAACTCTTTGCAGAAGCCCATGATGTTGATACCCTGGGGGCCGAGGGCCGTACCCACGGGGGGCGCCGGGTTCGCCTTGCCTGCAGGAATCTGCAGCTTGACGAATCCAGTGACCTTCTTGGCCATGCTACTTCCTCATCGCGAGTTCCACCGAGGGACCATCCCACGGCGGTCTGGCTGCCACATTGTTTTGCGTCGAGTGGTGGCGACGGGGGCGACGGAAACCGGGTGAGGCGCCGTCAGTACCCGCGAAGCTGGAGGTAATCCAGCTCCACGCTCGTCGGCCGGCCGAACAGGCTGACCGACACGCGCACCTTGCCCTTGTCGGGCAGGATTTCTTCCACCGTTCCGTTGAAATCGGCGAACGGTCCTTCGGTGATCGCCACCGCCTGCCCGACGAGGAACGGAATCTCCTCGCGGACCGGCGCGTCCTCGGCCGCATCCGCCTGCCCCAGCAGGCGACGCACTTCGTCGTCGCGCAGCGGCATGGGATCGCGATCCTTGCCGACGAACTTGATCACACCCTGAATGGCATTGATCTCGTGCAGCGTGTCCTGCGACGCGACCATCTCCACGAGCACGTAGCCCGGGAAGATCTTGCGTTCGACCGTGACCTTCTTGCCGTTCTTGATCTCCACGACGTCCTGCGTCGGCACGAGCGCCTGACGAATCAGACGGTCCTCGGGCTGCGCCGGATCCGTGTCGATCTTGCGCTGGATCAGGCGCTGCACCTTGTTCTCGTGGCCGGACGTGGTCTGGATCGCGTACCAGCGGTGCTCGAGCATCGACACGGACATGGGCGTCACGTCAGCGACCGAACAGCATGGACGGCAGGCGCACGAGCGCGAACTGCAACGTCACGTCCACCAGGCCGATGAGCGCACCAAGGATGAGCACGAAGATGATGATCTGAATCGTCGCCGACTGCAGCTGCGGGCGATCGGGCCAGGTCACCTTCTTCATCTCGGCGACCACGTCGTGATAGAACGTGACCAGCCGCGTGCCGAGCCCGGGACGGGAAACCTCGACGGGAGCCGTCATGGATTACTTGGTTTCCTTGTGGAGCTGGTGCTTGTTGCAGCGCGGGCAGTACTTCTTCCACTCCACGCGTTCCGGATGAAGACGCTTGTTCTTCATCGTGAAGTAGTTGCGGTTCTTACACTCGGTGCACCCGAGGATGATCTTCTCGCGCGGCATATCCCGGCTCCGTCACAGCTCTTCGAAAATTCCCGATAGTTCGGACCCACCTCCGGCTTTCACCGGAGTGGGGTGAGCCTTGCAACGTAGTAGAGCCGGACGCCACCCGCAAGTCACGCGCCCAAGCTATCCACACCACCGGCCTGGGGGACGCAAGTCGCCGTGAAACCGCAGGTTACCCGCAGCCTCGGCGCCCCGAACCGCACCCGAAATCCCCGTCAAGAGCGTGAACGCCCCGAAAACCGGATGCCGGTACCCCACCACGACCACGCCCCCGCCATCGGCTGACCGATGACGGGGGCGTGGTGAAGAGCTCACGACCGGGATCGAACCGGTGACCTCATCCTTACCAAGGATGTGCTCTGCCGACTGAGCTACGTGAGCGTCCTGCACATGCGACTACCAGAGCGGGAGACGGGACTCGAACCCGCGACATCAAGCTTGGAAGGCTAGCGCTCTACCAACTGAGCTACTCCCGCGTTGTCCGTCGTACCCGAGACGAACGCCATCGGTCCCGCGCGTCCTGCAGTGGTGGGGGAAGGATTCGAACCTTCGAAGGCTTGCGCCGTCAGATTTACAGTCTGATCTCGTTGGCCACTTGAGTACCCCACCCAAGTCCCGCCGGCTGGCGCCTGCCGGCGCGAGAGCTGACGAGGGGGCTCGAACCCCTGACCTGCTGATTACAAATCAGCTGCTCTACCAACTGAGCTACGTCAGCAGAAAAGGACCCGAACTCCCAGAGACCCCAATGCTAATGGGGGACCGGAGCTTTCGGTAGCTCCCCCGCGCCGGTGATGTCCCACCGACGGCACGGGCCCTCATCCTCGGCGCCAGCGGGTCCCGCTCGGCCCATCTTCGATGAGGATGCCGCGGGCGGTGAGTTCGACGCGCACGGCGTCGGCGGCGGCAAAGTCCCGGCGCTCACGAGCCGCCTTGCGGGCGGCGAGGCGTTCCTCCACCCATGCCGCCAGCTCCCCCGCTGTCTCCTGTTCGGGCACGAGATCGAGCACGCCGTCCATGAGACGGAACGCCGCGCGCGCCCGCTCGAGTGCCGCCATGTCGCTGCCGCCCTCGTCGAGTTCGCGGTTCGCCTCGGTGATGAACATGAACAGCGCGGCCATCGCCTCGGGGGCGTTGAGGTCGTCGAACAGCGCGTCGAGAAACACCTTCTCGGCCCGCGTCGCGGCCTCCGCCAGCGCGGCCGTCCCGCCCGTCGCGTCGGCCAGCCGGAGCGCGAAGGCCCCGATCCGGTTCACCGCCGTGCGCGACTGCTCCAGCGAGTCCTCACCGAGATTGAGCTGCTTGCGGTAGTGCGCGCTGAACACGAAGTGGCGATACGCCGTGCCGCTGATCCCCTGCTCGCGCAGCTCCACCACATTGGCCACGTTGCCGACGCGCTTGGCCATCTTCGCCCCGTCGGTGAGCAGAAATTCGCCGTGGCACCAGCACCGGGCGAACGGCTTCCCCGTGGCCGCCTCGCTCTGCGCGATTTCGTCTTCGTGGTGCGGGAAGATGAGGTCGATGCCGCCAGCGTGCAGGTCGAACGTCTCGCCGAGGTACTTCATGGCCATGGCGGAGCACTCGAGGTGCCAGCCCGGCCGGCCACGGCCCCACGGCGAATCCCACGCCGCGCCGGTGCCCTCGTCCTCGGGCTTGGCCGACTTCCAGAGCGCGAAATCCTGCGCGTTCTCCTTGGCGTACTCGTCCTGTGCCACGCGCGCGCCCGACTTCACTTCGCGCCGGTCGAGCTGCGAGAGCTTGCCGTAGTCGGCAAACTTGTCGATGGCGAAATACACCGACCCGTCCTCGGCCACGTATGCGACCCCGTTGGCCACGAGCCGCTCCACCAGGGCGATCATCTCGGGGATGTGCTCGGTGGCCTTGGGATACCGTTCGGCATCTTCGATGCGCAGGTAGCGACGGTCCGTGTGAAACAGCGCCGTGTACGGCTCGGTGACTTCGCGGATGTGCTGCCCGTTGGCCTGCGCCTTGCGGATGATCTTGTCGTCCACATCGGTGAGGTTCATCACCTGCTCCACCTGCCATCCGGCCAGCCGGAAGGCACGCCGCAGCAGATCCTCGAAGAGGAACGTGCGGAAGTTGCCCAGATGCGCGGCGTTGTAGACGGTGGGTCCGCACGTGTACATGCGCACCGTTTGGCCATCGACCGGTGCGAACGGCTCCACGCGGCGCGTGAGCGTGTTGTACAGGCGGAACTCGGGCATCGGGGACCGGATTGACGGGTGCGGTGGCGCCTTGAAACGCGTGGGATCTTCACGCAAAGTAACGCGTTGAGGGGAGTGGGGGTGCCGCACCCTCGACCCTCCACCTCCTTCCGGATCCGCCCATGTC
>DCZC01000146.1:4691-6911 GCA_002331565.1 Gemmatimonas sp. UBA2094 | reverse complement strand
GGGGCAGCGCCGGGGGGCCGGAGACGTTCGACCTCACGCGCTTTTACGCGGCGGGCCGCGGCGCGGCCGCCGGCACGGGACTCGGCAAGCCGTCGGCGGCACGCTGCGATTCGCTCGCCGGCGCGTTCGCCGAAAAGAAAGCCGAAGTGACCGGTACCCTGAGCCAGATCCGCAACCTCGATCGGATGCTGAGTCAGGTGACCAACGCACTCGAAGGCGCCATCGGCAGGCCACTCACGCGGGCAAAGGTGCAGGCCTTCAAGCCGTCGGGAGGCGAACTCACCCGCGCGCGCGACCTGTGGCTGGCGCTCGAGGCCGACGGACTCGACGCGGCCGGGCTGGCCGAGGCGAAGCAGGCATACGAATCGCAGGCGATGTTCGGTCTCGACACCGCCTACTATCCGCGCGCCAGGAATGCCAACGGCTCCGCCGACGTGATGGGCCCCGATGCGTCGCACGGTACGCACGTGGCCGGGATCATCGGCGCCGAGCGCGATGCAAAGAACACGGTGATGGGCATCGCGCCGAACGTACGCATCATGGGCGTCCGCGCCGTCCCCGATGGCGACGAGCGCGACGAAGATGTGGCACGCGCCATCCGCTACGCCGTCGACAACGGGGCACACATCATCAACATGAGCTTCGGCAAGTCGTACTCGCCGAAGAAGGCCGCGGTGGACAGCGCCGTGCGGTACGCCGATGCGAAGGGCGTGCTCATGGTGCACGCCGCCGGCAACGACGGTGAGAACAACGATGTGGTGCCGTCGTATCCTACGCCGATGACGGGAGTTGGTATGCGCGCGCGGCTGTGGCTGGAGGTGGGCGCGAGTTCGTGGAAGGGGACCGGCGCACTCGCCACGGGTTTCAGCAACTACGGAAAGCAGACGGTCGACCTGTTCGCCCCGGGCGAGGACATTCTCAGCACCGTGCCCGGCGGTGGCGTGAAGCGCGAGGACGGGACGAGCATGGCCGCGCCGGTGGTGTCAGGTGTGGCGGCGCTCCTGCTCGCCTATTTTCCCAAACTCACGCCCACCGAGGTGCGTGAGATCATGGTGCAGTCGGTGCGGACGTTTCCGAACGCCGTGGTCGCGCTTCCCGGCGGCGACGGACAGCAGGTCCCCTTCGCGTCGCTGTCCCGCACCGGTGGTCTGGTCGACGCCTATGCTGCCGTGAAGATGGCATTGCAGCGTGAATCGCTGCGGCCCTGAGCAACCATCCACTCCCGCCCCTGGAATTTCCCATGCTTCGTGTTCCCTCGCTTGCCGTCGCGATGATGGCCACGTGCCTCGTCGCCACGGAACTGCATGCGCAAGCCGGTGCGCGTCGTGCCGCCCCCAGCACGCGCGCGATCGCCGAGATGTCGCTCACCTTCGCCGACACCGCCGCGCAGCGCGCCGCGGGGAAGCCGGCGCTCGTCCGCATCGACTATGGTCAGCCGCACCTGCGTGGTCGCAAGCTGCTCACCGACAGTCTCGTGCCGATGGGCAAGGTGTGGCGACTCGGCGCGAACGCCGCCACGCTCTTCACCACCGATGTGGATCTGACAATTGGTGGCAAGGATGTGGCGAAGGGTCGCTACGTGGCGCAGCTGCTCCCCGAACCCAGCGGCTGGACGCTCATTCTGCAGCAGGAAACGACGGGCGCCGCGCAGGTGAACGTCGCGCCGTACGATGCGGCGAAGGACTACGCGCGCATTCCGCTCACCGCCACCACGGTCGCGACCGCGCAGGAGAGCCTCGCCATCACGCTGGTGCCCGGCACGGCGCCGGGCCCCCAGAAGGGCGCGCTCACCATTGCGTGGGGCACCGTGCACCTCAAGGTCGATTGGATGGTACGCTGAGCGGGACGTCGTGAGGCGCCATCGGCGATGCGCCATTGGCGATGGGCAGAGGCGCTTACTGCCGTACCACACGATCCGGAGGCGCAGCGCCGGAACGTGCTCGCGGTTGGAGAAACGACAAAGCCGGCCCGAGCGGACCGGCCTTGCCGATGTTGGTTGAGACGCGATGCAGTAGCTGGGGAGAGACTCGAACTCTCGACCTCACGATTATGAGTCGTGCGCTCTAACCGGCTGAGCTACCCAGCCCCAAAAGCGTGATCCGCGCATGGAGCAGGCGCGGCACTCGTGGGACGCAAACGGCCGGCCCTTTCGGACCGGCCGATTGCTATGGCGGGGGCGGGATTTGAACCCGCGACCTTCGGGTTATGAGCCCGACGAGC
>DCZC01000146.1:3361-4503 GCA_002331565.1 Gemmatimonas sp. UBA2094 | reverse complement strand
ACGAGCTACCAGGCTGCTCCACCCCGCGGCAGTCTTGGGATATTAGCCGATGAAACCGCAGAGTCAACCCCGCTCGCCGGCCATTCGCGCTCATTCCGGCGCCTTCGTGCTATCGTCGGCTGCGCGTCTGCCGCCGCTGTCCGACACCGCCTTGTCGCGCGCGGCCGGATCATCCACCCAGTACAACAATTCCTTCTCGCCGCGCACGAGTCCGTACTCTTCACGCGCGATGCGTTCGAGAGTGTAGTCGTCGGTGCTTACCCGCGTGAGCGTGGTGTCGAGCACGGCCACCGTGTCACGCAGCAGCGCGAGTTCGGCCTCGAGTTCGGCCACGTCCTCGCGCTGCCCCAGCAGGTCGCTGGCCCCGTACTCACCGCCTTCCACGGCGTAGTACACCACGAACAGCACGCCGGCTGCCCATGCGAGCCGGCGCAGCAACGTGCCACCCCGCGTCACGGTCTTCTTGACGGCAGCCATACGTGCGGACCGGTTCAGATACCGAAGATGGCGCCGCCGGGATACTCGGCGTAGCCCTCCAGCTGCTCTTCGATGCGGAGCAGCTGGTTGTACTTCGCCACGCGGTCGCTGCGCGACGGCGCGCCGGTCTTGATCTGGCCGGCCTGCGTGGCCACCGCGAGATCGGCGATGAAGGTGTCTTCGGTTTCGCCCGAACGGTGCGAGATGATGCTGTTGTAGCCGGCGCTCTTCGCGAGCTCGATGGCTTCGAGCGTCTCGGTGAGCGTGCCGATCTGGTTCACCTTGATGAGGATCGCGTTGGCCACGTCGGCCTCGATGCCCTTGGCGAGGATTTCGCTGTTCGTGCAGAACAGGTCGTCGCCCACCAGCTGACAGCGGTCGCCCACCATCTCGGTGAGAATCTTCCAGCCGTCCCAGTCGTTTTCGGCCATGCCGTCTTCGATGGACACGATGGGATACTGCTCGAGCCAGCTCGCGTACATCTCGGCCATCGCCTGCGGCGAACGGCTCGCGGCACCGCTCTTCTTGAAGTGATATTGGCCATCGCGGAACAGTTCGCTGGCCGCCACGTCGAGGGCGAGCGCGATATCCTGCCCCGGACGGAAGCCGGCCGCTTCGATGGCCTCCATGATCACCTGCAGCGCCTCTTCGTCGCTCGCGAGGTT
>DCZC01000146.1:1834-3173 GCA_002331565.1 Gemmatimonas sp. UBA2094 | reverse complement strand
GGGGCAAAGCCGCCTTCGTCGCCCACGCCGGTGGAGAGCTTGCGGCTCACCAGCACCTTCTTGAGCTGATGGAACACCTGCGTACCCATGCGCAGCCCCTCCGCGAACGAATCGGCGCCCACCGGAATCACCATGAACTCCTGGAAGTCCACCGTGTTCGTGGCATGCGCGCCGCCGTTGAGGATGTTCATCATCGGCACGGGGAGCGTGCGGGCCATGGGGCCGCCGAGATAGCGATAGAGCGGCAAACCCACTTCGAGCGCCGCGGCGCGCGCGACGGCCATGGACACGCCCAGCATCGCGTTGGCGCCGAGCCGGCCCTTGTTCTCCGTGCCGTCGAGGTCGAGCAGCGCGCGGTCGACCGCGATCTGATCGGTGGCGTCCATGCCTTCGAGCGCTTCGGCCATTTCGGTGTTGACGTTGTTCACCGCCAGCTGCACACCCTTGCCGCCGTAGCGCTCCGCATCGCCGTCACGCAGTTCCACCGCTTCGCGCTCGCCGGTGCTGGCACCGCTCGGCACCGCCGCACGGCCGGCCGCGCCGGTCTCGAGGATGACATCGACTTCGACGGTGGGGTTACCGCGCGAGTCGAGGATTTCGCGGGCGGAGACGGAAACGATGGGAGCCATTTGTGCGGGAGATTTGTGTTGGGCGAAGTTGGTGAACGGCAACGGCAGACGGCGGACCGCAGACGGTGGGACCCACGCGTGTCTGCCCCCTGCCTCCTGCTCCCTGCGTCCTTCCGTACCGTAATCTACGACGATGCCGGGGCCGACAGGGGCTCGGCGCGGGGCCCACGGCCCTCGCCGGCGATCATGGACGGGGTCACGCCGTAGATCGTGGAGAGACAGGCGGCCATGCGCTCACGCACCGTGTCGGCGAGCACCTCGCGGTCGGCGTACGTGAGCCCGTCGGTGGGAATGGGCGCCAGCAGATGCACGTGCACGGTGCCGGGGCTGGCGCGAAACTCGTCGCGCGGGTTCACCTCGATGGTGCCGTGGATGACCACCGGCACGATGGGCGCCTGCGAAGCGATGGCGAGCACGAAGGGGCCTTTCTTGAACGGGCGCAGCGCGTATGTGGCGCCGCGCGTGCCCTCGGGATACACCAGCACCGGATTGCCCTGGGCGATGTTCTTCGCGGCTTCCTCGTAGGCGCCGAAGGCGGCCTTCCGGTTTTCGCGGTCGATGTAGATCACGCCCACGCCGCGCGCGGCGGCACCGAAGATCGGAATCTTCTCGAGCTCCCGCTTGGCCACGAAGCCGTAATGCGGCAGCACCTCGATCAGGCTGGGAATGTCGAACCAACTCACGTGGTTCGCGATGTAGACCCGGGGCGC
>DCZC01000146.1:818-1565 GCA_002331565.1 Gemmatimonas sp. UBA2094 | reverse complement strand
TCGTAGATGCTGTCGGGACCCTGCTTCACCCCCAGCAATTGGGCCACGAGCACCGTCCCGCCGAAGACGAGAGTGCCAAGCAGCAGGGCGATGAACGTGATGCCGGTTCGGAACATCGATCGAAGTTCGCGAAATCGGTCGCCCGCTACAACTGGCCCGGGCGGAAGTGATCGTGACCGGCGGTCTCATCAATGGCGTGGTCCCCCGCCGCCTGCTCCACGGTGCCGATCACCGTCAACGGGATGTCTTCCCGGGCCTCCCAGTGCCTCGCCAAGACTTCAAACGCCCCGCGAGGCATGGTCACCAGCAGTTCGTATTCTTCGCCGCTCAGAAGGGCGCTGGCGGGCGATACGCCAGGGCCGACCGGCAGGGTCGCCGGATCGATCGCGAGCCGGACACCACTGGCCGCGCCCAGGTGCCGCGCATCGGCGGCCAAGCCATCGGAGATGTCGAGCATGGCCGTGGCCCCCGCCGCCGCCAAGGCACGCCCTGCGGCAAGACGCGGCACAGGCGCGACGAATCGCGACAGCGCCCACGGCGGGGGAGACTCCCCCCGCTCCCACGCGGCGAGTGCCGCGCCCGGTCCGCCCAATACGCCGGTCACGAGCACCAGGTCTCCTACCGCCGCGCCCCGCCGCGACACCACGCGTTCGGCCACACCGATCACGGTGAGGGTGATGGCGAAGACGCGCCCGCGACTGAGATTGCCGCCCACGATGCGCGCCCCCGCCGCCCGCACCTGCGCCC
>DCZC01000146.1:0-640 GCA_002331565.1 Gemmatimonas sp. UBA2094 | reverse complement strand
CCGCCGCCCGCACCTGCGCCCCGATGCCGTCGGCCACCTCGGCCAGGTCGGCCTGCCACGACTCCGGCACGATGAAGGCCACCAACATGCAGTCCGCCCGTGCGCCCATCGCGGCAAGATCGGAGAGCGCGGCCGCGGCCGCCCGGTGTCCCACCTGGTACGGGGTGAGCCACGCACGACGGAAGTGCACGTCCTCCACGCAGGCGTCGGTGCTCACCACGCGCTGGCCGTCGCTGACGGCGGGCAGCACGGCCGCATCGTCGCCGATGTCCACCGCCAGATCGCCCCAGCGGGCCAGCAGCGTACGGATGGTGTCGAACTCCACCCCGCGCCCCATGGCCTGGTGCGCGCGAAACGGCGCGCCGGAACCGCCGTGCGTGTTGTACATGACCGCAATCTAGGCCGGCGCGTGGCTCAGGGCACGAGGCCGTCGCCCGTCCGGCGATAACGCAGCAGCCCCTGCGCCGTCGCGAGGAACAGCGCATCGCGCTGCAGGAGCACATCGAACACGGGGCCGGGTACATCGAGCGGCGCCCGCAGCGCGCGCCGCGCGCCGGACACTCGTGACACGAGCACCACGCCATCACGCCCCGCCACCACGAAGGCGCGCTCATCGGCGGCCGCGCGCGTGACCTCGCCG
>DCZC01000207.1:3300-3448 GCA_002331565.1 Gemmatimonas sp. UBA2094 | reverse complement strand
TCGACACCGCCGCCATGGCGGCCATCCGCTGGCGTGAAATCGGCCCCTACCGCGGCGGCCGCTCCGTGGCCGTCGCCGGCTCCGCCGCGCGCCCCAAGGAGTACTGGATGGGCACCGTCGGCAGCGGGGTCTTCAAGACCACCGACGG
>DCZC01000207.1:2922-3111 GCA_002331565.1 Gemmatimonas sp. UBA2094 | reverse complement strand
GCGGGGTCTTCAAGACCACCGACGGCGGTGAATCCTGGTTGCCCATGACCGACAAGTATTTCGGCGGCACCATCGGCGCGATCGGGGTGGCCCCCAGCAACCCCGACGTCGTGTACGTCGGCGGCGGTGAGTTCGCCATTCGCGGCAACGTCTCCCACGGCGACGGCATGTGGAAGACCACCGACGGCG
>DCZC01000207.1:199-2758 GCA_002331565.1 Gemmatimonas sp. UBA2094 | reverse complement strand
TGTGGAAGACCACCGACGGCGGCAAGACGTGGACCAACATCGGGCTCAACGACACGCGCCAGATCTCGAAGGTGCGCGTGCACCCCACCAACCCCGACGTCGTGTACGTCGCGGCGTTCGGCCACGTGTGGGGGCCCAACAACGAACGCGGCGTGTACCGCAGCAAGGACGGCGGCAAGAGCTGGCAGCGCATCCTCTTCCGCGACGACAGCACCGGCGTGGCCGATCTTGTCATGGACCCCACCAACCCCAGCGTGCTCTACGCCGGCTTCTGGCAGGCGCACCGCAAGCCGTGGATGCTCGTCTCCGGCGGCAAGGGCTCGGGGCTGTTCAAGAGCACCGACGGTGGTGACACGTGGACGGAGATCACGAAGAACCCCGGGCTGCCCAGCGGCTTCTGGGGCAACATCGGCCTCACGGTGAGCGCGGCCAACCCGAAGCGCGTATGGGCGCAGATCGAGGCCGAGGCCGGTGGCCTGTATCGCTCCGACGACGCCGGCGCCACGTGGCAGCTGGTGAACAACGAGCGGAAGTTGCGGCAGCGCGCGTGGTACTACTCCAAGGTCTACGCCGATCCCAAGAACCCCGACGTGGTGTACGCCAGCAACGTCCAGTTCCAGGTGTCGAAGGACGGAGGGAAGACCTTCAGCAATCTCAATCCGCCGCACGGCGACTCGCACGACCTGTGGATCGCGCCTGACGATCCGTCGCGCATGATCGAGGGCGACGACGGCGGCGCGAGCGTGAGCGTGGACAACGGCAAGACGTGGAGCGCGCAGGACTTCAATACCGCGCAGTTCTACCACGTCACCACCACCAATCACTTTCCGTACCAGATCTGCGGCGCGCAGCAGGACAATAGCACGCTCTGCGGCCCGTCGCGCGCGCGTGGCGGCATCACGATCGACATGTGGAAGGATGCGGGCGGCGGCGAGAGCGGCTTCATCGCGGCGCTCCCCGACAAGCCGGACATCGTGTTCGCCGGCAGCTACGGCGGCCTGCTCACGCGCAAGGACATGCGCACCGGGCTCGATCGCGACGTGAATCCGTGGCCGCTCAACCCCATGGGTCATGACGCAAAGGATGCGAAGTTCCGCATGCAGTGGACCTTCCCCATCATCGTGAGCCCGCACGATCCGAAGACCATCTACGTCGGCTCGAGCGTGCTCTTCAAGACCACGAACGAGGGCGAGAGCTACACCGCCATCTCTCCCGATCTCTCGCGCAACGATCCGCGTACACTCGGCGCGTCGGGCGGCCCGATCACGAAGGACCAGACGGGCGTGGAGACCTACGGCACCGTGTTCGCCGTGAGCGAATCGCCGGTAGCGAAGGGCACCATCTGGGCCGGCACCGACGACGGACTCGTGCACGTGACGCGCAACGGAGGCGCCACGTGGGCCAACGTGACGCCACCGCTGCTCAAGGAGCGCGAGTGGGCGCGCATCTCCATCATCGCAGCGAGCCACTTCGATGCGGGCACCGCGTTCGTGGCCGCCAATCGCTTCCAGATGGACGACCAGGAGCCGTATCTCTTCAAGACCACGGACTTCGGCAAGACGTGGATGCGCATCGACGCGGGCATTCCGCGCACCGAGTTCACGCGCGTCATCCGGGAAGACGATACGCGCAAGGGGTTGCTCTTCGCCGGCACCGAGCGCGGCGTGTACGCCTCGCTCGACGACGGCGCCACCTGGTTCTCGCTCAAGCGCAACCTCCCCATCGTGCCGGTGCACGACCTCACGATCAAGGAGGGCGATCTCGTCGCGGCCACGCACGGCCGGTCGTTCTTCGTGATCGACGACATCAACGTGCTGCGGCAGCTCTCCGCCGACGTGCTGGCGAAGCGCGCGCATCTCTTCACGCCGCGCCCGTCGTACCGCATCAACTGGGGCGGTGGGTTCCAGATCGGCGCGCCCACGAGCCCGGTGGGACAGAATCCGCCCAACGGCGCGATCGTGTACTACTGGCTCAAGGACAAGGCCAACAAGGTTACCATCGAGTTCCGTGACAGCACGGGCCGCACGGTGCGCTCGTTCTCCAGCGACGAGCAGAGCGCGGCCGCCGGCCCGGGTGGCCGTCGCGCCGTGGCCGGTGATCGTCCCCCCACCAACACGGTGGGGATGAACACCTTCTCGTGGAATCTGCGCGAAGCCGACGCGACGATCTTCCCCGGCATGATCATGTGGGCCGGCGTCACCACCGGCCCGCTCGTGCTCCCCGGCAACTACAGCGTGCGTCTGCTCGTCGATGGCGCGCCGGCCGGTGAAACGAAACTGCTCGTGAAGAAGGACCCGCGCAGCGAAGCCACCGCCGCCGACCTCGTGGCGCAGTACAAGCTGCTCATGGGCATCCGCGACCGCACCACCGACGCCAACGACGCCGTGCGCACCGTGCGCAACGTGCGCAATCAGGCCAAGGCGCGCATGACGCAGGTGGCCGCCGATTCGGCGACGTACGCGCAGCTCGTGCAGGCGCTCGACGCCAAGATCAGCGCGATGGAAGCGGAGATCTATCAGGTGAAGAACCAGTCGGGGCAGGACCCGCTCAACTTCCCGA
>DCZC01000207.1:0-167 GCA_002331565.1 Gemmatimonas sp. UBA2094 | reverse complement strand
CGTGCGCAATCAGGCCAAGGCGCGCCTGACGCAGGTGGGTGCCGACTCGGCGAAGTACGCGCAGCTGGTGAAGGAGCTCGACACGAAGATCAGCGCCATGGAGGCGGAGATCTATCAGGTCAAGAACCAGTCGGGACAGGATCCGCTCAACTTCCCGATCAAGGTGA
>DCZC01000225.1:4648-7183 GCA_002331565.1 Gemmatimonas sp. UBA2094 | reverse complement strand
CATTGCGCGCAGCCGTAGTCGGTGTTGCGCATGAACGTGAGCCCGGCCGCGATGCGCGCGCTGTCCCGTTGATCGAGCGTGGACTGCGACGCGAGTTGGGCCTGCGCGGACAGGGCGAGCACCACGTTCTCTCTCGTCGCCTTCTGCTCGTCGGTTTCAGGCTGATGATCACCCAGCCACCCGGCCATGTCGCCTTCGGTGTGGATGGTGCCACCCCAGTGCTTCCGGCTGAGAATGCTGTCGGCATCGAGGAAGGTGCGCACCCACGACCGCGCGGCAAAGTCCTTGAGGTCCGAGGCCGAGATGGAATCGACGGGGAGCGGATAGCCGAGACCATCGTGACCATCGAAGCGGTGACACGACGCGCAGTTGCGCGAGAAGAGGCGCGGGCCCTGCGTGTAGGCATCGTCACGCATCAGCGTGAGCGCGCCAGTCACGGGAACGCCGGCGCCCGCGAGCTGCACGGCGCGTTCGGCGTCGCGCGTGGCGATGCGTCGCGAGATCTGATAGTCTGCATCGCCGCGATCGGCCTGCAGTGCCTGCACCGTGAGCAGGCCGGCGCCGGCGAGCAGCACGCCCAGCAACCCCACGTTGAAGCGATGACCGAGCCGCCAGCGCCCGAGGATGGGCATCGCGGCAATGAGCACCAGGACCAGCGTGGGGAGCACGATGGCGCCGATGATCTCCGTGCTGCCCGGGAAGTACTTGAGGAACTGGAAGAGGAAGAGGAAGTACCACTCCGGTCGCGCCGCGGCGAACTGCTCGGCGGGATCGGCCGGCGCGCCCAGCGGGGCTCCGTGTTCGCGCACGGCGAAGAACAGCACCGCGGCAAAGACGGCGAGGCACGCCACCGCGTCGCGCAACACCTGCTCGGGCCAGAAGCCCTCGTCGGGCTTGCGGATGGGCTGCGTGGGGGTGAGGCCGTGGCGACGGAAGAGATACACGTGCCCCACGATCATCAGCCCGATGAGCAGCGGCACGAGCCCCGCGTGCAAGGCGAAGAAGCGCGTGAGCGTGTGATGGCCGTAGCTCGCGCCGCCCACGAGAATCGTCTGCAGGGCCGTGCCGATGCCGGGACTCATTCCCACGAGATTCGTAGAGACGGCGGTGGACCAGTAGCCGTTCTGATCCCACGGCAGCAGGTAGCCCGTGAGGGAGAGTGCCAGGACGAGCAACAGCAAGGCGACGCCGAACCAGTAGTTCACCTCGCGCGGCGCCTTGTACGCGCCGTCGATCACCACCTGCATGAGATGCAGGACGAGCAGCGCCGTCATGGCCTGCGCCGCGAAGTGGTGGATGCCGCGCAACAGCCAGCCGCCCCACATCTGATGCTGGATCCAGTACACGCTCTCCCACGCCGTCTGTGAACTCGGGCTGTAGGACATCCAGAGCGCGATGCCGGTGATGACCTGTACGACGAAGAAGAACGTGAGCGTGCTGCCCCACACGTAGCGCCAGCGGGCACCACCGGGGACGTTCTCGAACAGGGCTTCGTGCACCAGCCCCTTGTAGCCGGTGCGCGAATCGAGCCAGGTGCGCCAATCGCTCATCAGACGGCGATCCGTTCGGGGGAGCCCTTCCGGAAGTTCTGGAACTTCACCCACACCTCGCCGTCACGCACGACGGCCTCGAGCGGGTCCATGCCGCGCGGGCTCGGGCTCTTGGGGTCGGCGATGGTGCCGTCGAGGGCGAAGCTGCTCTTGTGGCACGGGCAGAAGTATCCGCGGCCGGCGGCGTTGTAGCCCACGCTGCAGCCCAAGTGCGGGCAGGTGGTGTGCAGCACGCGCACGCTGTCGTCACCGGTGCGCTGGATGTAGACGCTCCCCACGGGAACGTTATCCGTCCGGTTCCACGCGTCCACCAGCGTATCGAGCACCGGAAACTTGCGGGGCTCACCGCTTTCGGGGAGGGCGGCGAACGCGGTGACCCGCACCATGCCGCGCGTGTCGCCCCGACGCCGTAACGGGTCGAGGATGGGGAACAGCCCGGCGATGGGCGCGGCGATGGTGATGAGGCCGCCGATCACGACGGCGGAGACCTTGGACACGAAGGTCCGGCGGTCGGAGGGCGCCGTGTCGGACGGGGCCGTGGAGGGGCGTTCGGACATCGCTACGGGCACTCCGGTGGGACGGGGGGTGCGTATTGGTGCGGGATCGCGCGGAACCCTGACGTCGAGGGCAGAGTTGTCATTCTACGCGAGGGGACGGAGGTTCGCTGGCCGCCACCCGCCCTTGCCGCCTGTGGGCAGCCCGGTGCGCGGCAGCACTTCGGCTCCACGGTGCGTACCTTTTCCGACCCCGCGCGCGGAGGGCTGGCGCGCGGCTCATCATCCGCCGTTGCGCGTGGCAACGGCATCGTCCCCCATCCCTGTGTGCACATGACGCTTCGCATCCGGCATTTCGGTACGGCGCTGGCTATCGCGCTCTCGCTGGCGACCACCGTTCAGGCTCAGGACGAACCGAAGACGCCGCTGGGCAAGAAGATGGCGGCCATGAACACGGCGATGAAGGCCGTGGGCCGTCAGATCGACGATCC
>DCZC01000225.1:0-4317 GCA_002331565.1 Gemmatimonas sp. UBA2094 | reverse complement strand
ATGAAGGCGGCCGTGAAGGCGGGGAACAACGCCGAGGCGTCGAAGCTGCTCGACGAGATGAAGGGGAACCAGCGCGAAGGGCACAAGGAGTTCCGCCTCAAGAAGGCGGGCGCGCCGCCGGTGTGAGGCGAGTCGCGTAACGCGAGCGCCGTGGTGGTGGTGACCCTCAGCCGATCGGCTTGCGCCCCGGCGCCGGCACCACGGCGCGACCGATAGTGCCGCGGTCGCTGCCGAACCAGATGCTCCGGGTGGTTTTGTCGAACACCATGTGGCGCACGGTGTTGGGCTTGGCTGGTCCGAGATCGACCTGCGCGATGAAGCTGTTGCTGCGCGGATCGAAGCCCACGAGACGGTTGGGCTGACGGCCCGTTTCCACCAGCCAGAGCCGATCGGCGTCGTCGACGGTCATGGCGTAGGGCATGCTCGTGCCGCCACCGGGGAGTGCCCACTCCTTCACGGCGCCGCTCACGGGATCGAGCCGGCCCACGAAGCCCCGCGAATAGTCGCCGTACCACACGGCGCCGTCGCTGGTGAGTGCAATACGGCGGCCGCGCGCGCGCTCGTCGGGGAGCATGTACTCGCGCACGCGCATGCTCTTGGGGTCGATGGTGCCGAGCTTGTTGGTGCCGAAGAGATTGAACCACGGGCGGCCCGTACGGTCGAGCACGATACCGTAGGGGCGCGCACGCGGCGTGAGCATGCGTGCGAGCGTGATCGTGCCCGTCTTCTTCTCGAGAAAGCCCACCATGTTGCTGTTCTGCAGCGTGAACCACAGATCGCCCGCCGCCGTGAACGCGATGGTGTGTGGGTCCTTCGCATCGGGTTCGGGCATGGGGTAGCGGGTGATCTTCCCCGTCTTGCCGTCGATGCGGCCGATCATGCCGTTGCGATTGCCGGCGTACCATGCGTCGCCGTCCTTGTCCACGTTGACCGTGTGCGGGTTGGTGCCCGCATCGATCTCGAACCGCTCGAACTTCTTCGTCTTCGCGTCGAAGCGCGCCACGTAGTTGCCTTCCTGGCCCACGAACCAGACGCGCCCCTGCGGATCGACACTCGGATCGCGCGGCCGGCCCTCGGCTCCCCAAGGAACCTCCCACTCGGTGAGCTGCACCGTGTCGGCGGCGGGACGCGCCTGCGCGCCCACCGCAAGCACGGGAACGGTCAGTGCGCACATCACGAAAGGAACCGCGAGGCGGGAGCGCGGTGACGACGTCATGAATGATCTCCGGCGGAGGAAATGAGCGGCAACGACACCTTGAACGTGGCACCCGGCATTACATCGAGCAACGTGATGTTGCCCCCGTGGGCGTGCGCGATGGCCTGCGCGATGGCGAGGCCCAGTCCGGCGCCGGCGCCCGACGACTCGGCCGCGGGTACGGCACGGTCGGGGTCGTGCACCCCGTGCACGAACCGCTCGAACACGCGATCCCGCTGGTCGGCGGGAATGCCCGGACCCTCGTCGCGCACGGTCAGCGCCACAGCCCCGGGTTCACCTGCCAGGTGCACGGTAATGGTGCCGCCCGGCGGCGAGTGCTTGAGGGCATTGTCGAGCAGGTTGATGAGCAGACGACGCAGCAGCTGCGCATCGCCCTGCACGCGCGGTGGTACGACATCGAACACCGAGACGGTGCGCACCGCCACGCCCTGCGTGTCGGCGATCGTGCGCACGCTGCGCACGGCATCGCCGACCAGCTCGCTCACGTCCACCGCGTCGCGGCGCAGTGCGTCGCCCCGCGCGGTATGGGCCGCCGCATCGACGCGCGTGAGCAGGAAGAGATCGTCCACGATGCGCGACAAGCGGATGGATTCGCCGTGAATCACGCCAAGCGCCTCGCGATACTCCTGCGCCGTACGTTCGGCCCGACGCAGCGTCACGTCGGCTTCCCCGCGGATGATGGCGATGGGGGTACGCAGTTCGTGGGACGCATCGGCCACGAACTGGCGCTGCGTGCGGAAGGCCTCCCCAACGCGCCCCAGCAAGTCGTTGATGATCTGCGCGAGGCGTCCGAGTTCGTCGTGCGAGTTCACCACGGGCAGGCGGTCGTCGAGACTCGCAGCCGTGATGGTCGCGGTGCGGGTGACGATGGCATCGAGGGGCGCGAGACTGCGCCGAGCGAGCAGAAAGCCGGCGATGATGGAGAGCAGCAGCGCGAGCGGAATGGCGAGGAAGATGGTGGTGCGGACCTGCCGCAACAGCTGGAGGTCGTCCTGCTCCGGACGCAGCGCCGCGATGAGCAGCGCCGGTTCGCCTTCGTCGCCGGGTTCCGGTTCCACGCGCAGCAGGGCCGCGCGCGCGGGCCCGCTTTCGATCGTGATCTCGCGGATCACCACCGACGAATCGCTGAGCGCACCGGCGTCGCGCTGCGCGCGTACGGCGGTCATGAGGTCGCGCACCGCGCGCGGCAGCACCACCGCAGCTGACTCGCGCTCGCTGTCGGCGCGGCGCTCGATCGCTTCACCGAGTTCCGGCTGTCGGGCCGCCATGAGCTGTTCGGCCTCGTCGGTGATGAAGATGTCGAGATCACCCGCGCGCAGCTCGCGCAGCACGGCCTGCTCGTGTTCCCCACGCACGGTTTCCACTTCGCCGCGTGCGGCCGCCGCCCGACGTTCGGCCAAAATGGACCCGGCCACCACGCGCGCCGATTCGCGCACCACCGTGGCCGCGCGTTGGCGCAGCACCTGTTCGAGCGTGAGCCAGCCGGCCCACGCGAACGCCACGAGGAGACACGCCAGCACGCTTGCGTTCCAGAGCGTGAGGCGGACGAGGATCGAGGTACGGACCGCTTTCACGGGCTAGCCTGGTGGATCGTCGGTGAGGATGTAGCCCGCACCACGCCGGGTGTGCAGCACCGGCGGATGCGGCTCGCGATCGATCTTCCCGCGCAAGCGGTTGATGTACACCTCCACCGCGTTCGTGAACGGGTCGTGGTTGTCGTCCCACACGTGCGCCACGATCTCGGCGCGCGACACCACCCGTCGCACGTTGCGTGCCAACAGTTCCAGCAGCGCGAACTCCTTGCCCGTGAGCGTGATGACCGTGCCGCCGCGCGTTACGCTGTGCGACTGGAGGTCGATGACCAGATCGGCCACCTGCACGCGCATGGGCTGCACGGCCTCGGGGCGACGCAACAGCGCGCGCAATCGCGCGAGCAGCTCGCCGAAGTCGAACGGCTTGCCGAGGTAGTCGTCGGCGCCGGCATCGAGGCCGGCGATGCGGTCTGCCACGGCGTCGCGCGCGGTGAGCATGAGCACCGGCGTATGCACGTGGCGCGCGCGGAGCGTTGCCACTACCGCGAAGCCGTCGGCACCGGGCAGCATCACGTCGAGGACGATGGCGTCGTAGCTGTTCACCACCGCCTGGGTGATGGCGGAGGGGCCGTCGGCGCAGTGGTCCACCGCGTACGCCTCTTCCCGCAGCCCCCGGGTGACGAGGGCGGCGAGCCGGGGATCATCTTCGACGACGAGCACGCGCATGAGGGAAGGGGTGCCGAGAATGGGAACGCGACATCGGTGGTGCGGCCGGACACCGGGCGGGTGGGACCAGCCGGTTAATCGTAGCGTCAGGTTGACCGCGCTAGAGTAGCGGTGTTCACCGTGACGCTGACCCAGGGGCGGGACCCGAAGCAAGCGCGCGGTGGCACGAGGCGGCGTGTCCGGTACTCACCGGGCACGTCGTTTTGTGTCTGGGACTACGTGCTGCGCGGGGACTTCGCTCGCTTCCGCTCCTCGGGGCGTCGACGGAACCAGCTGGCCACGAGGTAGAACTCGTCGAGATCGTGCGTGGGGACGTCGGCGCCGCCCGGATCGGCGCCCTCGTACACGCGCGTCACGAGGGCGTCGAAGACGGCTCGCTCCTCGTCGGTGCGCGGCGCCCGCACCTCCGCACGCACGGTGCCTCGACGGATCAGATATACCCATTCAGCCTCCGCGTGTCCGAAGGCGTGGTACCGGAAGGTGAGCCGGTCGACGTTGGCGTGGAAATGCTGCACGCGCTCGTGCAGCCAGCGGACGAGTTCGAGCCGGTCGCGCAGCACACCGGCCTTCTCGAAGGCGAGTGCGTCGGCCGCCTGCTGCATGGCGGTTTCGAGGAGTCGCACGGGTGCGTCGCTGAGTCCGTCGAGAAAGAGACGGACGTCATCGGCGGCCTTGCGGTACGGCAGCGGATGCCCGGCGCCGATGCATGGCCCCGCGCAGGTGCCAAGGTCGTGGCGCAGGCAGCCGGGGGCGCGGGAGCGGGCACTGCCTCTGGGCTTCGTGGTGGGATCGGCGGCGAACCACAGCGCACTGCCACGGCCGGCGCCGGTGCCGCGTACGGTG
>DCZC01000243.1:1509-2639 GCA_002331565.1 Gemmatimonas sp. UBA2094 | reverse complement strand
TCGGCCCCCGGCACCACCGGGAAGTTGAGTGCCCCACCCCATGCCCCCGCGTCGTCATCGCTCTGCGCCTACCAGCCGACACGCGTGTTGATGTCGGTGTTGTTGATCGCACACGCATCGACGCGCACGAGCACCTGCCCCGGACCGGGCTGCGGCGTCGGATGATTCTCGACAACCTCAAGCGCGTCAAGCTCGCCATGGCGGGTGAGGAGCACCGCGCGCATGGTTGGCGGCAGCGTCATGTCGAGACGGGATCGGGGCGGCGCACGAAGCGCACCAGCGCGAGACCGATCAGGATCAGAAACGCGCCGGCAATCAGCCCGCCCGTCTGCGACGGATTCACCGAGATGTCCGCGCGCCACGGACCCACGCCTCCGATCAGCGCCAGCACGGCGTCGATCAGGATGATCAACGACGCGACCAGTGCAATACCCGTCGCGCGCTTTGGACTTGCGTTGCGCTCGGCCACCATCCACGCCAAGCAGATGCCCGCGATCAGCCCGTCCTTCACGCAGACCACGGCACCGAACGGTGCCACGAAGTTCGACCCGAGTGCCGCCCACGCGGCCGTGCCGGCGTACGTCGCCGCACAGCCGCCGGCGACGATCGCGTCGAGCTTCACCAGCTGCCCGCCTCGGGGTGATTGCCCTTGAAGACGCGGAACAAGTAGATCAGCGACGGCACAAGGATCACGGCGCCAACGGCGAGGCAGGCGAGGTAGACCGTCAACATCGCATCGGACGAGGCAGACTCCTGGAACGTCAAGTACGGCGTGACCGCATACGGCCACTGTGCCGCGCCCCACGCCCACAGAACGACAAGGACGAAGGCAACGGCGACGGGGCGCATCAGCGACCACGCACCACTCGCCGTCACGATGAAGCCGAGCAACGCGAGCACGCCAGCCAGCACCACCAAGGGCAAGGCACGACCCATCAGCAGCTCGTGCGAGAGCTCGGGGGCCTCACTCCAGGCGAGCGGCAGGCCGATGGCAGAGAACAACGCGACGCCGCCCCCGGCGAACAGTGCGCGGCGGCGAAAGTCTTCGCGAAGCGCCCCCTCCGTCTCCACGGTCAGGAACGTGGCGGCGATGTACGAGCAGATGCAGACCGCCAAGAGACCCGTCACGA
>DCZC01000243.1:707-1194 GCA_002331565.1 Gemmatimonas sp. UBA2094 | reverse complement strand
AGCCGAGATAGCGCTGCACCAGCGGCTCATCCTCGGCGTGTGCGCGCAGTACGAAGCCGCCACCTCGCAAGATCATGCCCAACAGCACGAGGCTGAGCGGTGCGAAGAGCCCGATGCAGAGCGCGGCGAAGGCCGCCGGGAACGCCGTGAAGAGTACGACGATGAGGAAGATGATCCAGACGTGATTGGCCTCCCAGACCGGTCCCATCGCCCGTGCGATCGCGCTGCGCTGGTCGTCTTTGCGCTCGCCGTTGGCCAGCAGGTCCCAGACACCACCGCCAAAATCGGCGCCAGCAAAGACCGCGTACATGCTGAGACCGACGAGGAGCGATAGGACGGCGAGCGCAACGAGTGTCGGATCAGTCGTCACTCGACACCACCCCAGGCGGCCCGGCCGCGGCCAGCCGCTGTCGGCGCTTGCTCGCCATGCGCAACAGAATCGAGATCATCAGCACCGTGATAACGACGTAGACGATGCTGAAGAGAA
>DCZC01000243.1:0-505 GCA_002331565.1 Gemmatimonas sp. UBA2094 | reverse complement strand
GTGACGCTGTCCTCGACCTTCAGGACGTTGTAGATCGCCCAGGGCTGACGCCCCGACTCGGTTGTGATCCAGCCTGCCTCCATACAGATGTACGCCGCCGGTCCGGACGCGACGATCATCCAGAGGAACGCCTTCTTCTGGAACCAGTGCGGACGGCGTCGCCACGCGAAGAGCGCAAGCAGGCCGGGCAGCATCAGCGCCGAACCGACCGTGATCATCACGTCGTAGGCCGTGTGCACAATGACGGTGTTGGGCCAATTCTCCTCCGGGAAGGCCTCCATCCCCTGCACCGTCGCGTTCGGGTTGTTGTACGCGAGGATGGACAGCAGGTAGGGAATTTCGATGCCACCGACGACCTCTTGCTTCTCGTTATCCGGAATGCCGAAGAGGGTCAGCGGTGCGCTCTTGGTCGTCTTGTACAACCCTTCCATCGTGGCGAGTTTGAGCGGCTGTTCCTTCGTCACCATCACGGCGATGAGATCGCCCGTGACGAGCTGGATCGGCA
>DCZC01000215.1 GCA_002331565.1 Gemmatimonas sp. UBA2094 | reverse complement strand
CGATGCAATGGGCGCTGCTCGGCCCAATGGCGCGCGTGGCTTTTGCGGAAGGGGTGGCGCCGCTTACCGTCGCGTTCTGGCGCGCAGCGGTGGCGGCGCTGTTGTTTGCCGGTCATTCCGCGCTCACCCGGGCCCACGCCCTGCGTACAGGTGACCGGCTGTCCGCCATGGCGCTCGGCGTCGTGGCAGTGGCCCGTCTGTACGTCTCGTACTTCGAAGCCGTGCAGCGCGGCGGGGCGGCGCTCGCCTCCATTCTGCTTTACTCCGCCCCCGTCTGGGTGGCGTTCGGTGCCCATTTTGGGCTGCGTGAGCGTGTGTCGCGCGGGGAAGCGACCGCACTCGTCGTCACGCTCGTGGGCGTCGTGCTTGTGGCGCTGTATCCGGCTACCGGCACGGTCGACGTAACGGCATCGGTGCCCGCCGTGGCCTGGGGGCTAGGGGCCGGGATCGGCTACGCACTCTACTTCCTGATCGGTCGAACGCTCTTTGCCCACAATGCACCGTCGCGCGTCATGGCCTGGGCGCTTGCCACGGGGGCCATCGTCCTCTCGCCCTTCGTGCAGTGGCAGATGCTCACGGTGCGAGCGTGGAGCGCCATCGCCTTTCTCGCATTCGTGGCTACTTACGGCGCGTATCTGTCCAATGCCAACGGCATTCGTCTCATCGGCCCTTCGCGGGCGAGCACCATCGCCACGCTCGAGCCGGTGCTCGCCGTCGTCGCGGCGTACATCATGTGGGGCGAACGTCTCTCCCCGGTGGGCATGCTGGGCGCTGCGGCGGTGATTGGTGGCGTGCTGCTCGCCGCCCGGGCGCACTGAACACGCGGGCGCGGGCTATTTCGACGCGCACAGATAGGTGAATGCGACGTCGGCCACCGAGCCCCGCGGGATCGGGCCGAAGCCGGGGATCTTCACCTCCCGATGCATGGCCTCCCGTTTCCCGGCATCGTCGAGGTAGTACCAGCTCTCCTTGGTGGCCACCGTGCGCTTCGCGCAGTCGTACATGCCCAGTGTGCGTGAGCTCTTGAGCTCCCCCTTGGGATGCTTGAGCGGCGGGTTCAGCGCCACACGGATCGCGGCGGTGACGACGGTGCCGCTGCGGGTGACGGTACGCGGTTCCACGAACACCGGAGTCGGTGTACCGATGGAGGTGCGGCCGATCTCCTTGCGTGCGGGTTGCGCGAGGGCGGCCGGGGCCATCGACACAAAGGTGGTCAGGGCGACGAGCGGCAGTACACGATACGGGGCCACGAACGGTCTCGGTGTGGAAGTCAGTTTCGCCGGCGGGCGGTGGAGTCCGGCAGGAAATCGAACGGCAGTTGCAGCACTTGCGGCACCGGCCGCCCCTTTCGCACCGCGGGAACGAAGCGCTGTTCGCGCACAGCACGACGCACGGGCTCGACGAACAGGCGATGCGTGGTGGTCACGGCATTGAAGGTGTCCATGTCTGGCTCCCCGTTCACGCGCACCACGAACTCCGCGATCACCCGCCCCGGCGCCTGGGCGTCGAACAGCGAGTCGGGATACATGGGCTTGATCAGGTTGAACGAGTCGGGGCGCGCCATCGCATCCACCTCGGTGGCGACGAACGCCTCGCCCTTGTCGAGCATCTGGCTGATGCGCATGGTGGGCGTGGGTTCATCCTTCTTGCGCTTGCGCTCGCGCAGCTCACCGCGCTTCGACCAAAGAATGATGGTCCCGCAGGCGCTGCTCAGGCGCTGGTTGCCCTGGAACTCCACCGGCACCGAGGCCGCGCCGCTATAGATCTCCATACCCTCGAACGTGCGGGGGTCGAAGGCATCGAGATCGATTTCCCCGGCGTAGAGCGGTTGGCCGTCGAGCCACACGAGCGGAGCACAGCGGCTCCCGCGCATGCGTACGGAGGTCTGAAAGCCACGTGATTCGATGCGCATGCCCGGGATCATCCGCAGCATGTCGCTCATGCGCGCCGCATTCCGTCGTTCGATGTCGCCGGCGGTGAAGTAGCGGCCGCCGCCCTGTCCCATGCGCTTGTAGAACCCGGCCATGGGGCCTGTGACATCACGGCGGCCGACGATCTGCACGCGATCGAGCTCCACCGCAATGCGCTCGAGTTGAATGGCGCGCTCTACCGTTTCACCTGCGGTCACCGTCACGCGCACGGAGTCCGGGCGATAGCCGATGCGTCGCGCCACCAGCCACGCGCCACCGGCAGGTACGCCGACGGCGTTGAACTTGCCGTCTTCGTCCGACTCCACCGAGGTGGTGATACCCCGGCCGGGAATCGACAGGCGCAGGTACGCTCCGCCGATGGGGAGGCCGAACGTGGTGCTCACGGCCCCGCGCACGGTCCCGGTACCCGCCGCCGTGGACGCCGCCGACTGGGCGTCGGATGCGGTGGCCCAACCGAGAGCCATGCCCATGGCCACGCACCAGGGGAGCAATCGGGACAATGACGAAAAAACGTGCATGCGGGAAGTGCTCGAAGCGCGGACTTGTGTGAACGCGCAAGAAGGCTACGATGAATCATGACTCGTGCTCCGTGGGGGAGCAAGCTCGAGGCAGGGCTTGTGGGATACCTTCTTGGTATGCTCGCCGGGTGTGCTTCGTTCCAGCGCCCGGTGCCGGCGGAGGCCTTGCCGCGACGCGTGGTGCTGGCGCTCGACGGCATCGACTATCGGGACGTGATGGAAGCGCGGCAGCGTGGGCGCTTCGCCGCATTTCACCCCCCGGCCCGCCTCGTCTCCACCTTCCCGTCCATCAGCGACATCGCGTGGCACGCCATCTTCGGCCTGTATCCGCCGGCGGGGTACCAGCGCGTGTACTACAGCGCGCGCCACAACGCCGTGCTGGGCGATGCGTTGTCGGCCATCAGTCCCATCGAGTACGAGGAACGCATGGACTATGCGTTCGACACCAAGTTTCATCACCTCGGCGCGTATCTCATTTCGTGGCCCGTCGCGCGTCGCGAAGTGAATACCGATGTGGATCTCGTGCTGGGCACGCGCAATCGCGAGACGGTCTATCTGTACAACGTGGGGCCGGATGCACTGCAGCACACTCGCGGCGACGTGCATCGCTATCTCGATCATCTCGACGAACGTCTGACGGAGCTGCTCACGCGCTATCGTGAACGCACCGGGCGCGAGCTCGAAGTCATCGTGCTCTCCGATCACGGGCACAACCGGGCGCGTGAAGCCGAATTCGCGCCGCTGGTGGAGGCCTTGGCGGCACACGGGTTCGAATCGGCGCGATCGATCGCCCGCGCCAATCAGGTTGCCTTCAGCGTGGATGGGGTGACGACGGGGTTCGGCGTCTTTTGCGCGCCCGACTCTGTGGCGCGTGTGGCGTCACTGCTGGCGGGGATGCCCGCCGTGGACGTGGTCACCCAGCGGGTGAACGATTCGCTCTTCACGGTGATGCGGCATGACGGCCCCGGTGAGCTGCGACTCGGGGCGGTCAGGCGGCGTCGGGTGGCGGGTGAGGATCGGTACCGCTACACGAGTGAGCGTGGGGACCCGCTCGAGCTCGACAGTGCGGTACTCCGGATGCGCGCTGCCGGTGTCCTCGACGCCGACGGCTATGCCACGACGTCGTCGTGGGTGCAGTTCACGGCAGGCGCGCCGTATCCGGTCGCCCCCCCGCGCATCGTGCACGGCCATCTGTCCGCCACGCGCAATCCGGCCCCCATCCTCGTCAGCATCCACGACACCTTTCGCGTGGGGCTGGGCCTGGTCAGCGTGGCCAACCGGCTCCGCCCACTCGGCGGAACCCACGGGGCGCTGGGGGTCACCAACGCCGTGGGGATCGCGATGAGCAACCGGGTGGTCCCGCACGATGATGTCGCCATGCGTGTACGCGACCAGTTCGGTGGGTTCGACGATCTGCTCGACCTGCGCGTCCATCAACCCGCTCTGGCCGTGGTCGACGCCGGCATGCTTCGCCTCGATCGCCTGCATCGGCGCCCGTGGGTCGGCGTTCCGACGCTCCCGGACAGCGGGCCGGTCGCATTGCTCTCTGTTCCCCGCTCACCCGAACAATGGAGCGGCGCCGGTGGCCGTCTGCGGGTCGAGGTGCGCCCGCTCGATCGTGATACGACCCTGTACACGGCGCTGCTCCCGCTCGCCGCGGCCCCCCACAGCATCGACGGGACGCAGTGGGTCTGGCCGGCGGCAGAGCTGGGACTTGCAACGCTTACGCCCGGGCACGAGTATCGCATTGCCGTCGTCCTCGAGCGGCTGCGCCTCCGCGGCGATCGCCCGACGGTCGACCGCTCGAAACCGCTGCTGGTGACGAATGTCCGGGCGGCACTCGATGGCGTACCCTGGAGCTACTGAGCGCTCCTCGCCGTCCTCGTTGCCGTTCGTCTGCTTCACTCCCTCCTCTCCCTTCCCATGTCTCTCCCGTCATCCTCGGAGCCGCTCCGCGTGGCGATGGCGCTGGCGCTCGCCGCCGGTACCGCCGTGAACGTGGCCGCGGCGCAGTCCACGACCCGTCTCCTGCGTACGCCCAGCGTGAGCGGACGCCACATCGCGTTCGCCTACGCCAACAACGTCTGGGTCGTCGAACGGGCCGGCGGTTCGGCGCGACGGCTCACCAGCTTCCAAGGACAGACGCAGAATCCCAAGCTGTCCCCCGACGGGTCGCTTGTGGCGTTCAGCGCCGAGTATGCGGGCAACACCGACGTCTACGTGGTGCCGGTGGAGGGCGGGCAGCCGAAGCGGCTCACGTGGCACCCGGGCGCCGACCTCGTGCAGGGGTGGACCCCGGATGGCAAGCACATCCTGTTTTCGTCGCCGCGTGCCACGTGGGCCCCCACGGGCGTGCCGCGCTTCTACACCGTGCCGGTGACCGGCGGCGTGGAGTCGGCGTTGCCGCTGCCGCGCGCCAATCAGGGCAAGCTTTCGCCCGATGGCAGCAAGATTGCCTATCGCATGCCCACGTCGTGGGACGAGGAACGGCGCAACTATCGGGGCGGGCAGAACAAGCCCATCTGGATCGTCGATCTCAAGAGCTTCGCGCTCGACAGCACGCCATTCACCGGCACCAAGGAAATGGATCCGGTGTGGGTGGGCGATGCGGTGTATTTCCTCAGCGACCGCGACGGCGTGTCCAACGTGTGGGCATTCGACACGAAGACGCGCGCGCTCCGGCAGATCACGACGTTCGCCGACTTCGACGTGAAGAGCCTCGATGCGTCGGGGAGTACGGTGGTCTTCGAGCAGGCGGGCTACATTCACGAACTCGATGCGCGCAGCGGCACCAGCAAGGTCGTGAACATCACGGCCGCCGGTGACTTCCCGTGGATGATGCCCGCGTGGAAGGACGTGACCGCGCGCGTGGCCAACATCGCGCTGTCTGCCACGGGCAAGCGCGCCGCGGTGGAAGCGCGCGGTGAGGTATTCACCGTGCCGGCTGAAAAGGGCGACGTGCGCAATCTCGGCAACAGCAGCGGGTCGGCCGAGATCGCACCGGTGTGGTCGCCCGACGGCAAGTCGGTGGCGTACTTCAGCGATGCCTCCGGCGAGTACCAGCTGATCATCGCGCCGCAGGACGGGCTTGGTGCCAAGCGCGCGATCGCGCTGCCGGAACCCAGCCGTCCGTATTCGCCCAGCTGGTCGCCGAACGGCCGGACGATTGCCTTCCAGGACACGCACTTCCGCATCTGGCTCGTGGATCTCGCGAGCGGGCGCGCGAAGGTGGCCGACAACGATCCGTATTTTATGGCCGATCGCAGCATCGTGCCGGTGTGGAGCCCCGACTCGCGCTATCTCGCGTATCCCAAGCGGCTCAAGTCGCTCATGCGCGCCATCTACGTGTACGACGTGGAGGCGGGTGCGGCCCGGCAGATCACCGACGGCATGGCCGATGCGACCAGCCCGGCGTGGGATGCGAGCGGCAAGTACCTGTGGTTCTTCGCCAGCACCAACTTCGCGCTCAATTCGTCGCTGCTCGACATGACGAAGTACGACCGCCCCGAGACGAAGGCGTTGTACCTCGCGGTGCTGGCGAAGAACGAGCCGTCGCCGCTGCTGCCCGAGAGTGACGAGGAGGCCGCGCGCGCGGTGGCGCCGCGCGACAGCGCCGTCGCCGCTGCGCCGGCACGTATCGACTTCGACGGGCTGCAGCAGCGTATCGTGGTGGTTCCGGGCATCGTGGAGCGCGACTACACCGCCC
>DCZC01000122.1:2809-4310 GCA_002331565.1 Gemmatimonas sp. UBA2094 | reverse complement strand
CCGCGAACAGCGGACAGCGGCCAGCGAGCAGCGGCCAGTGAGCAGCGAGCAGGGAGCAGTGGACCCTCGTCTGGCGTCAGCCGACGACGCGGGCCCCCGGCACCGGGCCGTCGGCCCGCTTGACAGTGCGGCACACGTCAGCCCCCGTGAGGGCAACGGCGAGATCGAGGGCATGCTCGGGATCCTTGGCCAAAAGAGCGCAGGTGGGCCCGCTGCCGGACACGATCGCGCCGAGCGCGCCGTAGTCATCGGCAACCGCCAGCACCCTGCCCAGCCCCGACCGCAGGTTGATCGCAGCCTGCTGCAAGTCATTGCTCAGCGCCTTGCCCAGCAGCACCGGGTCGCCGGCCCGAAGCGCCTGCATGAGCAACTCGGAAATGTAGGGCTCGGGCACCTGCCGCCCGTCTCGCAGTCGATCGCACTCGCGATACACCGCTGGTGTCGATAATCCGCCGTCGGCGAGCGCGAACACCCAGGCGAACGAGCCACGCGCCAGCACGGGGGTGAGTTGCTCACCGCGTCCGGAGCCGATCGCCGTACCGCCATGGAGTGCGAAAGTCACGTCCGAGCCAAGCTCGGCCGCCAGCGCATCCAACTCATCTCTGGGAGTCTCCAGGCGCCACAGGGCATCGCACGCGACGAGCGCGCCAGCGGCGTCGGCGCTGCCCCCGGCCATTCCCCCGGCGATGGGGATGGATTTATGCACGTGCATGGTGATCGCCGGGTCAATGCCCGCGTGCTGCGCCAGTGCGAGCGCGGCGCGCACCGCAAGATTCGAGTCATCAACCGGCAACGTTTCTGCGCCCTCGCCGGACATCGTCAGTCGCACACCGGGCTGATCGCTCTCGCGAACGGTCACGTCGTCGGTGAGATTCACAGCATGGAAGACCGTGGCCAGTTCGTGGTATCCGTCTGCACGCAACGGCCCAACGGAGAGCTGCAGGTTGACTTTCGCGGGGACGCGAACGGTCACGGAGCCCGGAGCCATCCCCGCAGGCTAGGCGTTCACGCCGTCGGACGCACGATCGTGCAGCACATCGGCGATGCGGACGAATTCAGCCAAGGCCAGCGCCTCCCCGCGCAACCCGGGGTCGACACCGGCGGCCTGGAGTGCCTGCTCCGCCAAAACGGCTGAGCCCGCCAACCCGGCGAGGGTGCTGCGCAGTGTTTTACGACGTTGCGCGAAGGCTGCATCGATTACTGCGAAGACGGCCTCGCGTCCAGCCCGACTCGTCGGCGGTTGATGTCGAACAATGCGCACGAGCCCGGACTCCACGTGGGGCACCGGCCAGAACACCTGCGTACCCACCGACCCGGCCGAGCTCACCTCGCCGTACCAGCGGGCCTTGACGCTCGGCACGCCGTACACGCGGCTGCCAGGTCCGGCCGCAAGCCGGTCCGCGACCTCCTTTTGCACCATCACCATGACTGACCGAAGTGAGGGCACGACCTCCAGTAGATGCAAAACGACGGGCACCGCAACGTTGTACGGCAGATTGGC
>DCZC01000122.1:1211-2540 GCA_002331565.1 Gemmatimonas sp. UBA2094 | reverse complement strand
TCGACCTGCAGCGCGTCTGCCTGCACCACCGTGAGTTGATCGACACACTCCGGTGCATGCTCACCCACGGTGAGCAGCAAACGCCCCGCCAGCACCGGATCGATCTCGACGGCCACCACCGCGGCGCAGTGCGGCAGGAGCGCGAGGGTGAGTGATCCAAGTCCAGGTCCGACTTCCAGCACCACATCATCAGCCGTGAGCTCGGCCGAACGCACGATGCGCTCCACCGTGTTGGGATCGGTGACGAAATTCTGACCCCACTTCTTGGTGGGGCGGATGTCCAACTCCGCCGCGAGTGCGCGAATGTCACCGCCGCCGAGCAGGCTGGCCACTACCAGTCCCCGAATGCCCGCAGCGTGTTCGCGGTGAGCTGGGCGCACATGTCGATTTCGCTCATGCCGCGGTCAACCGCGATTGCTCGCACCGTGAACGGCATGAGCCACGAGGCATTGGGCTTGCCGCGATGCGGCACCGGCGTGAGGTAAGGCGCATCGGTCTCGACAAGCACGAGGTCATCAGGCACCACGCGAAGCGCCTCGCGCAGACTGTCGTTGTTCTTGTAAGTCACCACACCGGCAAACGACATGTACCAACCGCGCTCGGCGCAATACCGCGCCATCGCCGCATCCCCGGAGAAGCAGTGAAACACCACTCGCCCGGGCGCTCCCTCCTCCTCAAGGATGCGCAGAACGTCATCGTGCGAGTCGCGGTCGTGAATGACCAACGTCTTGTCGACCTGCTTCGCCAGGCGGATGTGCCAGCGGAATGACTCCTGCTGCACAGCGCGACCTTCGTCACCGGTGCGGAAGTAATCCAGTCCTGTCTCCCCCACCGCACGCACCACTGGATCACCCGCAAGTTCGGCGATGGCGGACCACGCCTGCTCAAGCGCCTGGCGACCGTGGCGTTCCACGATGCGTGGCGGCTCATTGGGGTGCAGGGCAACACCAGCGATGACCGATGGACGCGTGGCAGCGAACTCCACTGACTTACGCGCCGACTCCACATCGCAGCCGATCTGCACCACGCGGGTCACACCTACATCTGCAGCCGCAGCCAAAATTGCATCGGCGTCGGGCAGCATGTCGCCGTGCAGGTCGGTGTCGTGCACGTCAAGGTGCGTGTGCGAATCAATGACCGGGCCGGCCAGCGGCTCGGGTGCCTGCGGGGCGTCCGCATCACCCGGGACTCGAGAGCGTGGACTCACGCCGACTCGGGATCCTCAAGGCGCGGGAAGAGTCCCTCGCCCTTGGTGATGCGCGTGCCGGCGGGCAATTGACCCCAGCGAGCCACGTCGGCGATGCGCTGATCGGCCAACGGGCCCAACTG
>DCZC01000122.1:0-947 GCA_002331565.1 Gemmatimonas sp. UBA2094 | reverse complement strand
TCACAGATGGTGTGCAGCACGACGCCCAGGCGCGCGCGATGGGCGTCGTCCTTGGCGAGCACCCACGGCTCCTGCTCGGTGACGTAGCCATTGACCAGGTCGATGAACTCCTTGACGGCGGTGATACCCGTGGAGAAGTCAAGTGCACCCATCGCGTCATCAGCGGTCTGCGCGGTGCGCGCCAATGTGTCGACCAGTACGCGCTCAGCATCGGAGAGATCGTGCGCCGCGGGCAGTTCGCCATCAAAGTAGCGGCCGACCATGGCGGTCGCCCGCGAGGCGAGATTGCCCAACCCGTTCGCGAGCTCGGCGGTATAGCGCGCCGACATGTCCTCCCAGGAGAACGACCCGTCTTGACCAAACTGGATCGCGCGCAGAAAGTAATAGCGGAATGCGTCGGAGCCGAAGTGGTCGATGATCTGCGACGGTGCGATGCCGGTGAGCTTGGACTTGCTCATCTTCTCGCCGCCGACCAGCAGCCAGCCGTGGGCAAACACCTTGTGCGGAAGGTCGATGCCCGCCGCCATCAGCATCGCCGGCCAGTAGACCGCGTGAAATCGAAGGATGTCCTTGCCCACCAGGTGCACGTCTGCAGGCCACGTCTGCTCGAACTGCTTCGCATCGGCGGAACCCGCCTGCGCGCCATAGCCCACCGCGGTGGCGTAGTTGAGTAGAGCGTCGAACCACACGTAGATGACCTGCGAGGTGTCCCACGGCAGCGGGATTCCCCACGACACACTCGATCGCGACATGGAGATGTCTGTGAGTCCTTGCTTAATAAAAGACATCACCTCGTTGTACGCACTGCGCGGCTGCACCGCATCGGGGTTCGCCTCGTAGTGCGCGATGAGCCGCTCCTGGAACGCCGACAACTGGAAGAACCAGTTCTGCTCCTGAAGTTCCTCTACCGGCCGCCCGTGCACCGGGCACAGGCGCTGACCCTTGAG
>DCZC01000229.1:33404-64062 GCA_002331565.1 Gemmatimonas sp. UBA2094 | reverse complement strand
CAGCGCGCGGCTCTATTTCAGCGCGCCGTCGGCCGCTTCGTCGCGCAGCGCGTGGCAGGCGGCCCGCAACCGTTATCGCCCGCTGGCCATCGCAGCCGCTACCGACAGCGCGCGCGATGCGGTGATTCACGCGATGCTGCAGGCGCGCCCACCGCTGCGCCGTGAAGCGAGCGGCCGAGCGGCCGTGTCCAGCGCTCACCCGGTTGCCACCGAGGCCGGTCTCGAAATCTTCCGCAAGGGCGGCAACGTGATCGATGCTGCCGTCGCCACGAGCTTTGCGCTGGGCGTGGTGGAGCCGGATGCGAGCGGTATCGGCGGCTACGGCGAGATGGTGATCGCGCTCGCCGGCAAGCAGCCCACGCTCATCGAATTCATGAGTCGTGTGCCGGAGGAAGGCGCGCTTGCCAACACGAAGCTGCTGGTGAACGGGCGCTATCCGAGCGACGGCCCCGTGCTCGTGAACGTGCCCGGCACCGTGGCGGGGATGTATCTCGCGTGGCAGCGATACGGCAGCCGCAAGCTCACGTGGGCCGAGCTGCTGGCTCCCGCCATTCGCGCGGCGCGCAACGGGTACGAGGTGAGCGACGGGTTGGCAACCACGCTCGCCACCGAGCGGGAGCACTTCGCCAAGTACGAGGGAAGCCGCGCGTTGTTCTTCCGCGACGGCAAGCCGCTGCAGCGTGGCGATTCCCTGCGCAACCCCGAACTGGCGTGGGTTCTGGAACAGATCGCCACCAAGGGGGCCGACGGATTCTACAGGGGTGACGTGGCCGCCAAGTACGCCGATGATCTGCGGGCGAAAGGCAACGCGATGAAGCGCAGCGATCTCGAGCGGTACTTCGCCAACGAACGCGAACCGGTGTGCGGTACCTATCGCACGTATCGCCTGTGCTCGAGTGCTCCACCGGTGAGTGGTGGGGCCGATCTCGTGGCGCGGCTCAACTTGCTCGAGCAGGTCCCGACCCTGAAGCGCTACACCGATGATGCGTCCTCGCTCCACGCGATGCTGTCGGCATGGTTCCTCACGCCGTCGTCGCGGAACCGGATCGCCGATCCCGCCATGTGGCCGGTGGATGTCGCAAGCATGGTGCACAAGGATACGGCGGTCGCGCGCTGGCAGTGCTTCAACGCCGACCGCGCGCTGACGCCGGCGAGCGTGCGCGGCGACACGTTGGCGTGTCTCAAAGCGGCACAACCGGCGGCGTCACCGGGCAACGACGCGGAGGCATCGGTCGCGCGCCCCCGCGAGAGTCAGTGCGGCGACGATCACGCACACGAAATGTCGATGTGCCACGCAGCGGGTACCACGGCCTTCACCGTGGCAGACGCCAACGGCAACGCGGTAGCGGTCACGCAGACCCTCGGTACGTGGGGCGGCAACTTCTACGTCACGCCGGGGCTGGGTTTTCTGAGCAACGACAAGCTCACGAGCTACGGCACCGATCCCGCGCAATACGGCTCACGCCTGCCCTTTGCGCGACACGGCAGCACACTCGCGCCCACCATCGCCTTCAGTGGCAGCCGTCCGGTATTCGCCATCGGCGCCGCGGGCAACGCGTGGATCACGAGTGCCGTGTATCAGGGGCTCATCGGCGCGCTCGACTTTCAGCTCGGGCCGCAGGCGGCGCTGGAGCAGCCGCGCTTTCTGCCCGGTGGCGGGGGGAATTCCGCGGCCGCGTCGGCGCCGTACAACATCCAACTCGAAGACGGATTCGCGCCGCACGTCGTGCAGCGGCTGCGGGCACTCGGGTACGATCTCACCTTCGTGTCGGCGCGCGGTGAACTGCGTGAAGGCTACGGCGCAGCCATTCGCCTGGACCGCGGCAAGGTCACGGCCGGGGCCGATCCGCGGCGGGCGGGGGCGGCGGGGGCGATCCGCTAGCACGCTCCGTGCCTCCGACGCGCTGTTTCCCCCTAGCGCTGAGCCGGCACCTGCTCCCGGTTCCACACGAAGCGCTTGAGGAACACGCCCATCCGATCGAACGTGTCGATCCAGTTGGCGTGCAGCATGCTTTCGTGCAGGTCGTCGGGCACCACCATGAGCTCGTGGTACACCTTGCGGGCGCGCAGCAGCTGCACGAGCCCCACGGTCTGCGCGAAGTCCACGTTGCGGTCGTCGTCGCCGTGCACGAGGAAGACGGGGCTCTTCCACTGGTCGATCGCGCCGATGGCCGCTGACGTGAACGCCGAGGCGGTGGTGTCGAGCGAGTAGTCGTAATGGTGCACACCGGCCATGTCCACGCCGGCCACGAAGATGTCGCTGTTGCGCGCCAGCGCCTGCGACGCGAGCAGGCCACCGTACGAGAGTCCCCAGATACCGACCCGCGCGGCGTCCACGTCGGCCCGCTGCTGCAGATACTTCGCACCGGCAACCACATCGAGATACTCGCTGTTTCCCTTGTCACGCGCGCCCGGCGCGTTCCGGAAGCTCTTGCCGTAGCCGATACCGCGCCGGTAGTTCACCGACAGCACGACATACCCCTGATCGGCGAGCCACTGGTTCACCGCGTACGACCAGTGGTAGAACTGCATGTAGTGGTACGCCGGCAGCATCTGGCGCGACGGTCCGCCGTGCACGAACACGATCGCCGGGCGCTTCTCACCGGGCTTCATGTCGCGCGGCATGAACAGCTGGTTGCTCACGGCCATGCCATCGCTGGCCCTCGTCTGCACGATCTCAGGAGTCACGTGCGAGGCGGTGGGGAAATCGCGGCCGAGCGTGGGATAAATGATGCGCGGCGCACCGCCGGCGGCGGGCACGAGTGCGACCGAGGCCGGCGTGCGCGCGCCGAAGTACAGCACAGCCACATGCGAGCCGCTGGCGAGCGCACGCGGATGCGTCTCCACCCCGTCACCTGTCGACAGGCGCTCTGGCGTACCGCCGCTGCTTGGTACCCGCCAGATGTGCCGGCGTTCGATATCCGTCGCGTTGGTGGTCCAGTACATGGTGCGGCCACCGTCGCGCGACCACGCCACGCTGCCGGCGTCCTCGATGAGGCCATCGGTGGTGGTGAGCCGCACGGGAGCACCACCGGCGGCAGGTATCGAAAACCAGCGCTCCCATTCGTCACCGGGCACGTTCACGGGAAACGCGATGCTGTTTCCGGCCCACGTCATGCCGTTCAGCGATGTGAACACCGAGTCGCCCACGCCGGCGTGCCACACCTCGCGCGCGGGGATCTGCGCCGCGACCAACGGCGATGTGATGTGCTTCGCGGCGCCAACGTCGGCTACCATGAGCGCCAGGCGATACCCGCCGGACAGCGACGCCGTGAAGAAGCCGGGCGACCGCGCCAGATTGCTCTGGCCGTCGGTCACGGCCACCGACGCTGGCGCGCCGATGCCGTTGCCGCACCCCATGGCCGGATTGGCGTTGCCCGGCGGCGTACGGCGCTGCAGCCCGAACGGCGTACCGGGGGTTCGCGAAAAAGCGATATACCGCCCATCGGGTGACCACGCCGGCGCTCCGTCACAGTCCACGCTCGGCGCGACATACTGCACCGTGCGTGACGCCACGTCGTACACGGTGACGAAGGCGTGATGTTCACGCTCGCTCACGAAGGCGATACGCCGACCGTCTGGCGACCAGCGCGGTGCCCCGTTGCGCCCCCACAACCTGATGAGCGGCACTCCACCGGTGTCGGCGATACTGGGTGCGCCCGTGCGCAGCACCCGTGCCCGATGGATCTGGCCATCGCGGGTGAAGAGCACCCACTGGCCGTCAGGACTCAGTTCGGGAGCCGCGCCGGTGGCAACGCGCCATGCCGGCCCGCCGCTCGTCCGCACCGCCCAGATGGCCCGATCGCCGCCGGCGGGGCTGTGATCGGGATTGGCGATCCACCCCCAGCGATTGGGCGCAGAACCACGCACGAACACGAGGACCTGCCCGTTGTCGGAAATCTCCACGTCGGTGAGATCCACGCCGTCATCGGCCAGAAAGTTCGTGAGCCGCCGCGCCCGGAAGTCCGGCGCTGCGGCCGTGTACACATTGCGCATGCCGCGCTCGTACACCACGAAGGCGAGACGGTCGGCCTTCTTCGCGGAGACCAGCTCGAGTGGCGACGCCGGCGACATCCACGGCGCGATGCTGGGCACCGCCGCCGGTTGCGCGATGCCGACGGCCGGGAGTGCGGCTGCCAGAACCGCCGACACGGCAGCGGCCACGGCCGTCAACGGACGCATATAGGTGGTCATGCGGACCCTCGAGAAAAATGTGGTCAGAAGCGCGGGCGGGTGCGCTGAAGGCGCACGAGCACCTGCTGACGGGAGAGTAGCACCCTCGGCAGCACCTGCAGACGTACGCGCAGGGTGACCTCGCCCGTTGTGGTAGCCTCGACCGCCGCCTGCGTGACCCCTTCGCGCGCTGGCGGTTCTGGTGCGACCGGCGCTTCGTCGAACGACAGCCGCACCGTGCCCGCCGCGACCCCGGCGTTGGCGGTAATCACGTCCCCCGGCTCGACGGAGATCTTGAGCATATGGTCGGCGCGCGCGAGCATGGGGAGCGCCAGCGTCACGTCGTGGCAGGCGACACTGAGCCGCACGGGATGGACCGGAATCACCCGCACGTCGGGTACGGCGCGCGCATCGGCCAGCGGGCGTTCGGTTGGTGCCGTTGGCCACGACGAATCAGGGGGCGCAACGAAGCGCAGCGCCTCCACCACGGAGTCGAGCGCGAAGACCGACGGACGCAGCGACGCTTCCACCACCGAATCCTCCGCGCCCACCGGAATCGGGCGCGCCGGATCGGATTCGACGGGCCACTGGACGCTCACCCGTTGCGATCCGTCGCGCGTGACGCCTTCGAAGACGTAGCGGGCCATCGTACCGGGTACCACGAAGCGCACCCCCTCCACGTCGCCCGCACGGATCGTGCGCAGCGCAAGGCGAGGGGCGGTGGAGTCCACCGGCCAGGACCATGGAAGTTCCACCGGCTCACGCGTACCCGTGGCAATGACCGCGCAAAGGCGCGACGCCGCTTCGTCGTTGGGATTGCGTTGCACGAGCAATCGGGCGGTGGAATCACCCGCAACCATACCTCGCAGCACGCCGGCGCTATCGCGCGAGAGCGTGAGCGCGAACGGCGCGCCTCGCAGCTGCAACGCGGGGCGTGCGGCATCGGCCGCCTCTTCCGCAATGGATGCCTCCGTACGGGTCCCCTGCTCTGCGGCACCACCGCATGCCACGAGCGGCGCAGCCATTCCCACGATGAATATCCGGTGAAGACGGCGAATCATGCGTTGAACAATAGCATGCGAGGTGGCCGGAACGACACGTGGCCAGAAGGAAGCCGAGCTTCCTCCTGGCCACGTGCGATGCGGGTTGGTGGGTCGGTTACGGTGCGTTGCTGTTGGCGGGGTTGGTACCGCCGAACGTGTAGAACGCCTGTCCCTTCACACCAAGCTCCTTGGCCGGCACCGGCATCTCGCGCGGCGTCCCCGTGAGGAGACCGTTCGGTACGCGACGGCGCTGGTAGTACGGCACCGCACCGAGGCCCAGCAACTCGACTTCCTGCTCGTAGATGAGCTTCTGGACGAGCGACGCGGCGCCTTCGCCGGCCGTGGCCGCCGAGAGGCCGCCACGATCCACGCGGGTCTTGTTGATCAGCGCGGCCGCAGTGGCCAGGTTGCCGCCCGAACGACGCAGTTCCCCTTCGGCCCAGAGCAGGTCGTTCTGGTGACGCGTCATGATCGGCGCGACGCCGTACCCACCGTAGATACCGTTCGGCGACTGCTCGCCCGACTTGTCATAGCGGATATGACCGATGTTCGACTGGTGGTACATGCCGCGGTCGGGACGGAAGATCTCCTCGCGCGAGTACACGAAGTCGGTACCGGCCTTGGCCGTCTTCGGATTGGTGCCGAAATAGCCGGCGAAATCCTCGTCGTCGGGCCCGAACGACCCGTCACCAAGCCGCTTGTCGGGCGAGTTCGGCGTCGGGTTGCCACCGGCCGGATACGGATGCTTCTGCGTGACCGGGTCCATCAGGGCACCCACGCGTGTGCTCACCCGGCCACCATCGAACGCGTTGAACCAGTACAGGATCTCGTGGCACCACGCGTTGCAGCCGTCGCCCGTGAAGTTGAAGTCGAAGGCCGTTCCCGACGAGATGCCCTGCGACGCGAGCTGCGCCACCTTGCCCCAATCCACCGCGTCGTTCTCGGTGGCGGTGCGCGGATAGTACGCGAGCGTCATCGCTGCCATGGTGCGGGCGATTTGGGCGATCTGCACGTTGGTGTAGCTGGTGCCGTTCGTCCAACCGCTCGGCGTCGTGAACGTGCTGGCCGCCGCGAGGGTGGCCGCCTTCTCGAGGGAGGCGACCGCCGCGTCGCGCACTTCCTTGCGGGTCTTGTACTCGAGCGCCGCCAGGTCGCTGTTCTCGTCGATGACATAGCCCTTGTCGTAATTCAGGGCGATACCCATGAGGCCGGCGCCCTGCATGAGCTGGGCGATGGTCTCCGCGCGCTTGGTGTTGGCGGCGTTACTGATGACGAGGTTGTTCTTGCGGATGGCCTTGAGCACGTCATTGGCCGAGGAGATGGCGGAGTAATACCCCTCCCAATAGCCGATCATCGTGGTGCGGCCAGCCGACGCCAGATCGTTCTGGTAGGGGCGCGTGTTGCGCGTCCCATCCGCGTCGATCGAGCTGTAGAAATTCATGTTGTAGTTGTTCCACGAGGCCGAGTAGGTCTGGGCCATCGTGACGAGCGGGCCGCCGCCTTCCATCCCGTCCCACGTGTTGAACCACGTGCGCAGGGTACCGCCGGCCACCGCTTCGATGGCGGCCGGGTCGGCGAGGGCGCGGTTGGCGTCCGGCGCATTGGGGTTCTCGACGTCGAGCGAATTGCACCCGGCGAGGAGGATGGCGCCCGCCGCCGCGCCGACCGCGTGGCGGAACGAGAAGGCGAACTTCGGATTGAGGGGGCTCACAGGCCGAGCTCCAGCATGAACGTGAACGTCTTGAAGATCGGATACGTGAAGTAGTCCACGCGGTAGGCGAACGGATTGGCGCCGCCACCCGAGACGTCTGGATCGTACCCGCTGTATTTGGTGCTCGTGAACAGGTTGCGACCGACCACGCCGAAGCGGGCCGAACGGTCGGCACCCATCCCGAGGCGGCGCGTGAGCGCCTTCGGCACTTCGTAGTTCACGGCGAGCTCGCGCAGACGCACGTAGCTGCCGTCTTCGACGAAGTAAGTGTTGGCGTCGAAGTTGTTGTAGAACGTGGCGTAGTACGTGGTGGGCTTCTTCTCCACTTCCGGCTTGCCACGCTGGTCGAACGCGGGGTCACGCTGGTCGAAGAACGGCCACTGCCGCGTGTAGTTGTAGATGTCGCCGCCCTGCACCCAGTTCACCACCGCGGTCACCGAGAACTTCTTCCAGTTGAGCTGGGTGTTGAAGTTCATGTTGAAGTCGGGGTTCACATTGGCGATCTGCCGCAGCGAGTTGCCGTCTGCATCGAGGAACTTGATGGGCTTCTCGTTGATCGTGCGCCAGGCGCTCTTGGCGACGTAGTAGCCCTCTTCGTTCACCACGTAGTCGGCCGCGGTGCCGGCGAGGCGCTTGGCGGCGATCATCGAAGCGATCTGGTCGGCCGAGCGCACCCACGAGCTGCCGTACACGATGCCGAACGGCTGTCCCGGCGCGAGGCGGAAGATCGTGGTGTTGGACACCGGGCCGACGAGGAACGGCGGCACGGCGAGGCTGCGCACCGTCTGACGCGTGCGGTCACCCGCGATGTTCAGCGTCCAGAGGAAGTCCTTCTTGGACGCGAGCACCGTGCTGAGCAGCACTTCGTGCGTCTTGCCTTCGAGCGAGCCGGCGTTGATCCACTGGTTGCGGAAGCCCGTCGCCGACGAGACCGGCACGTTGAGGATCTGGTCGTCGGTGATCTTGCTCGAGTAGCTGTACGACAGCTGGAAGTTCTTCTTGAAGGTGACGTCGACGCCGCCTTCGATTTCGCGCGAGAACGCCGGACGCAGGTTCGGGTTGCCGAGCGTGATCTTCACGGGGCTGCCGCCCTGAATGGCGAACTGCTCGTACTGCGCGTCGAACACCGGGCGGAGCCCCGCTTCGCCATACGAGGCGCGGAGCTTGAACTCGTCGACCGCGGGGAGCGTGATGTCTTCCGACACGCGCCACGCGCCCGAGAGGCGCTTGAAGAGCTTCGAGCGCTGATCGGCACCGAACAGCGAGGACTGGTCACGACGGAGCAAACCGTCGATGATGTACTTGTCCTTGATGTCGAAGGTGGTGATGGCGAAGAAGTTCTGGTTGCGGATGGGCTGCGAGTACGAGCCGGGGATGACCGGGTTCTCGGGGTCGCGCGAAGCGGCCGAGAATTCCGTCACACGCGGCACGGTGAGCGCCGTGGCGGCGACGGAGGTGCCGGTGTTCTCCTGGTCTTCGTACACCCACGCCAGCTTGGTGGTGTTGGTGAACCACGAGAACGCCTTCGTGGCCGTCAGCGTCCCGCCGAGATTGTAGGCGCGCGTCAGCGACTCGTTGTTCGAGATGGAGCCCTTGCTGACCGTGCCGGTGGAACCGATGTAGCCAAGCGGCACGAACGAGCGGAAGTTGCGGGTACCGCGATCGAAGTTCGTGTTGCCTTCGGCGGTGAGCCACGTGGTGGGGCGGTAGCGCACCTTGAGCAGCCCCGTGAAGCGCGACCGGTCGTTGGCGTTCTTGATCGTGTTCCAACGGTAGAGCGGGTTGCTCACGTTGCCCGAGGCGGGCGACTGCCGGATGGCCGCCGTGTACGGCGTCTTGTCCGGGTTGGTGCCGAGGAGGTCGATGTTCGGCTCGAGGAAGCGGAGACCGAAGAAGGCGTCACCCGAGCTGTCGTCGGCCTGGTCGGCGCGCGACTGGCCGTAGAACGCACCCGTCTGGAAGTCGAGCTTCGGGTGCAGCTCCATGTCGAGGTTGAGACGGAAGTTCTGGCGGTTGTAGCCGCTCAACAGGTTGGCGATGCCCTGATCCTTTGAGTTCTCGAACGAGGCGTTGAAGTTCGAGTTGGCGTTGCGCTGACCGATCGAGATGTAGTTGGTCATGAACTGCCCGCTGCGGAACACTTCCCCGAGCTGGTCGTACGTGACCGGGTACGAATTGTCGGAGATCTTGTCGGCTTCCTGTACGCGGTTGCCGTTGGCATCGCGCACGAACTGACCGCTCGCGTCGACCTTGTAGGGGTGCGAGTAGTTGTTCGGGATCGTCTTGCGCAGGTCGTTCGAGCCGAACTCGTTGCGCACGGTGATCTGCGTCTGGCCGGTGGCGAGTGAGGCGCCGCGCTTGGTGAAGATTTGCACGACGCCATTGGCGGCGTCGGAGCCGTAGAGGGAGCTGGCCGCGGCGCCCTTGATGACTTCGATGCGCTCGATGTCCTGCGCATTGATGTCGGCGAGCGAGATGCGGCTGATGGTGCCGTCGACGATGATGAGCGGGTCCTGCGAACCGGTCAGCGACGTGGGGCCGCGAAGCCGGATGCGCGGGGCCGAACCGGGCTCACCGTTCACCGACGTGACACTGGCGCCGGCCACGCGGCCGCTGAGCGCACCGAGCGGCGAGGACGCCGGCGCTTCCTTGATCTGTGCGTTGTTCACCGCCGCGACCGCAAAGGTCGTCTTCTTCTGCGATGTGGCGTCGGATACGCCGGTGGTGACGACCGCCTCGAGGTTCAACACGTCCTTGTCGAGCTCGAAGTTCTGCTCGATGCGGCCAGCCGTGAGCGTCACCAGATGCTTGACGGGACGGTACCCGATCGTGCGCGCGAGCACGGTGATCTGCTTGCCTCCGGCGCGCGACGGGTCCACCGTAAAGGAATAGCGACCCTGCGCATCCGTAACGCTACCGACTCCGAGTTCGACGATGCCTACCTGGGCGCCACCGAGTGGAGCCCCGGCCGACGTCACACGACCGGACACGGTGGCGTTCTGCTGAGCCGCCAGCACGCCTCCGGGCATGATCGTGAGAACAGCGGCGGCAACCAACCGACGCATGTGGTGAACCATTCACGCTCCTTGCTGTTGGGACGAATGGCTCGTCCCGGGGTAATGCGACTGAACGACCGATCCAGCCGACCAGAGCCATTTTGCGCCTTCTCGCGACAGATTGCAATCGTTTCAGGATGTTTACCTTCAGAAATCCGAACAGGGATTTTCCCCTTTTATCGCGTCTCGTCCCTGCCATGACACGGCTGATCTATTTCACGTTGACCGCCCTTCTGGTGCTCCGTCCCGTCGGTGCCGTGGAAGCCCAGACGACGGCGGAATTCCGCGGACGGGTGCTGGATGCCACCACCGGGAGAGGAATTCCCGACGCGACGGTCGTAGTCACGACCTCGGGGGGCAGCGCCCGCACCGATTCGTTGGGGCAGTTTCGGTTACCCAACCTCAAGGCGGGGATTCACCGGTTCCTCGTGTCGGCGGCGGGGTATTCGCGTGGAACCCTGTCGTTGGCCTTCGCCGCGCGGGAAGTGATGGAGCGGGACCTCGAGCTCGAGGCGGCGGCGGCGGCCGCACCAGTCGCGGCGGCTGCGGGTGAGCCGGCCAAGGATACCAGCAAGGCGCAGGCGCTGCCCGGGGTGGACGTCAAGGCCGATCCGGCGCTGGGGCGGCGTTTCGCCGATTTCGAGCGCCGGCGGACGACGGGGCGCGGCCAATACCGGACGCGCGCCGAGCTCGAGTCCGGACAGTTCTACACGCTGCAGGACGCGATGCGGACGATGCGGGGAGTACGCTTCAACTGCGCGGGAAACTCGTGCCGGGCGCAAATGGTACGGGCGCCGCTGGGCTGCTCGCCGGAATACATCGTGGACGAGCGCGTGGACAACTCCTTCGGGCCGACGATCCCGGTGCGCGACATCGTGGGGCTGGAGGTCTACACCGGCGTGAGCGACGTGCCGGGGGAATTCGCCGGCCGCAATTCCGGCTGCGGGGTCATCGTCATCTGGACCACTTCAGGGCGCGAGCCGCGGCGCAAGTAGCCGCGGCCGCACCCCGGCCGCTACGCGGCCTGAGGCGTCACGGGCACGGCCTCACCGCGCCGGACCAGCGTGAGAATGGAGTACACGGCGACGGGCTCGTCGTGCTGATTGATGACCTCCACGTCCCACTCCACGACGCCCTGGGGGATCGTGCCCTCAGGCGTGTCCTTGGCGGTCTTCTGCTTCACGGTGAGCCGTACGTGGATGGTATCACCCGGATACACCGGCTTGGTGAATCGCAGCTTCTCCAGCCCGTAGTTGGCCAGGACCGGACCGAGGTCGGGATCGACGAAGAGACCGGCCGCCGCCGACACCACGAAGTAGCCGTGTGCCACGCGCCCCTCGAACACGCCGTTGCTGCGCGCGTCTTCGTCGTTCATGTGCGCGTAAAACGTGTCGCCGCTCAGCTTGGCGAACGCCTCCACGTCGTCCAGCGTGATCGTGCGCGACTTGGTGATGAGCGTATCACCCACCTGCAGCGCGTCGAACGTCTTGCGGAATGGGTGCACCGAATCCTGTGTCTCTTCGGCGCCCTTCGTCCACTCGCGCGTAATGGCCGTGATCATGCTCGGACTGCCCTGCAGCGCCACGCGCTGCAGATAGTGGGTCACACCGCGCGCACCGCCCATCTCCTCGCCACCGCCGGCGCGGCCCGGGCCGCCGTGCACGAGATTGGGCAGTGGCGACCCGTGGCCGGTGCTCTCCTTGGCACTCGTCCGGTCGAGCACGAGCATGCGGCCGTGGTAGCAGGCGGCACCGAGGATGACCTCCTGTGCCACCTTCGGGTCGTGCGTGACGAGCGATCCCACCAGCGACCCGCGCCCCATGCGCGCGAGCTGTACGGCTTCGCCGAGGTCGCGGTACGGCATGATGGTATTCACAGGACCAAACGCCTCGATGTCGTGCGGCTCGAGCCGCGTGAGCGGGTCCGCGCAGTAGAGGAGCTCGGGCGCGAAGAAGGATCCCTTCTCGCGATCAGCGCCCACCACGGCGAAATCGCCGCCGCCGTACACCAGTTCGGCGGCCGCGCGGATCGCTTCCGCACTCGACGCGACGCTTTTCACCTGCCCGCGCGACGCGAGCGGGCCCATGCGCACCCCCTCGACCGTGGGGTCACCGATGGTCGTGCTGCCGAGCCGCTTGGAGAGCGCCGCGATCACCGCCTCTTCGAGGCCGGCGGGCACGATGCTGCGACGGATGGCGGTGCACTTCTGCCCGGCCTTGGAGGTCATCTCGCGCGTCACCTCCTTGATGAAGAGATCGAACTCTTCGGTGCCGGGCACGGCGTCGGGGCCGAGAATGGAGCAATTGAGCGAGTCGGCTTCCATGTTGAAGCGCACGGAATGCGCCATGATGCTCGGCGCCGCCTTGAGCTTCTGCCCGGTGGCCGCCGAGCCGGTGAACGCCACGATGTCCTGCTCTTCGACGTGCTCGAGCAGCGTGCGCGCTTCCCCGCAGATGAGCTGCAGCGCCCCCTTGGGCAGCTCGTGGGTGTCGAGGATGGCCTTGAACACCGCGTGCGTGAGATGACTGCCCGTGGTGCTGGGCTTCACGATGCACGGGACGCCCGCCAGCAGCGCCGGGGCCAGCTTCTCGAGCATGCCCCACACGGGGAAGTTGAAGGCGTTGATGTGGACCGCCGCCCCTTCCATGGGCACCAGAATGTGCCGGCCAACGAACGTGCCGTGCTTGGAGAGCGGCTCGGTGGGGCCCTCCACGTGGAAGCGTTCGTTGGTAAACTCGCGTCGACCGCGGCTCGCGTATGCGAAGAAGGTGCCGATGCCGCCTTCGATGTCCACCCAGGAGTCGGTGCGCGTGGCCCCCGTCATGGAAGACAGCGGATAGAACTCCTCCTTGCGCTCCATCAGCGCAATGGCAACACGCTTGAGCATCAGCGCACGCTGATGGAACGTGTACGATCGCAGCGTGGGCCCGCCCACACGGCGCGCATACTGCAGCATGGCCTTGAAATCGAGCCCGTGACTCGAGGTCTCGCCGATCTTCTCGCCGGTCACGGCGTGCACGAGGTCGGTCTTCGGGCCTGTACCTTCGACCCACTCGCCGAGCGCGTAGTTCTGCAACTGAAACATCAACGGGTCTCCGTGCGGGGTTCCGTGCGGTTGGTGTTCTGCGTGGCTTTCCAGTTCTTCAGCATGGCCGACTGTACCGGCCGGTTGGCGGGCACCTCGCGCAACGGGTCCACGGCGCGCCACGAGTTGCGCATCGCCTGCGGCAACTGCTGATACAGCGCGGTACCCTCCGACTTCCACGCGAGCATGTCGTCACTCACGTCCTTCACGATCTTCGCGGGGTTGCCCACGACGACTTTGCGATCGGGAATGACCATGTCCGTGGGCACGAAACAGAGCGCGCCCACGACGCAGCCGCGTCCCACCACGGCATTGTCCATGATCACCGCATTCATGCCGACGAGGCTGTTGGCACCGATACGTGCCCCATGCACGATCGCGCCGTGCCCGATGTGCGCGCCGGCTTCGAGGGTGACCACGACACCGGGGAACATGTGAATCGTGCAGTTCTCCTGCACGTTGCACCCGTCTTCGATGACGATGCCGCCCCAGTCGCCGCGTATCGCCGCGCCGGGGCCGACGTAGACATCACGACCGATGATCACATTGCCCGTCACGGCCGCCTGCGGATGCACGAAGGCGGACTCGTGCACCACGGGCACGAAATCGTCGAAGGCGTAGATCATGGGCGCGTCACACCCGTTCGAGGACGAGGGCGAACCCCTGCCCCACGCCGATGCACATGGTGCACAGTGCGTACCGCCCACCGGTCTCGCGCAGCTGCTGCGCGGCCGTGAGGGCGAGTCGCGCGCCGCTCATGCCGAGCGGGTGACCCAGCGCGATGGCGCCGCCGTTGGGATTCACCCGCGGGTCGTCGTCGGCCACGCCAAGCTCACGGAGACAGGCGAGCCCCTGGGCGGCGAAGGCTTCGTTGAGCTCGATCACGTCCATCTGGTCGAGCGCGAGACCGGCCCGCTCCAGCACGAGTCTCGTGGCTGGGACCGGCCCCATCCCCATGATGCGCGGCTCCACCCCGGCGGCGGCGCTCGCCACCACGCGCGCCACGGGCGTCAGGGCGTACCGCGACAGCGCACGATCGCCCGCAAGCAGCAGTGCCGCCGCGCCGTCGTTGAGGCCACTCGCGTTGCCGGCCGTGACACTGCCCTGCCCGTCGTGGCGGAACGCCGGCTTGAGCTTGGCGAGCGTCTCCATCGTCGTGTCGGGTCGCAAGAACTCGTCCTGTGTCACCAGCAGCGCGTCGCCCTTCTTCTGCGGGATGCTGACGGCCGCAATTTCCAGCGCGAAGCGGCCAGCGTCGCGTGCCGCCGCAGCCTTCTGTTGCGAGCGCACCGCGAACGCGTCCTGGTCGGCGCGCGACACGCTGTACTGCGCCGCCACGTTTTCCGCCGTCTCGCCCATGCTGTCGGTGCCGTGCATGCTCTTCAAGCGCGGGTTCACGAAGCGCCAGCCGAGGCTGGTGTCGAACAGCTGCACGTCACGCGCAAACGGAGTGGTTCCCTTGCTCATCACGTACGGTGCGCGCGTCATGCTTTCCACGCCACCAGCCAGGTACACGTCACCTTCACCGGCCCGGATGGCCCGCGCAGCGCCGGCCACCGCCGAGAGCCCGGAGGCACAGAGGCGATTCACCGTCTCACCGGGTACGGACACCGGCAGACCGGCCAGCAGGGCGGCCATGCGCGCCACGTTGCGGTTGTCCTCGCCGGCCTGATTGGCGCAACCGAGGATCACGTCGGCAATGGCCGCCACGTCGAAGTTCGGCGACTGCGCCGTGACGCGGGCCACGAGGGCACCGAGAGCATGGGCGGCAAGATCGTCGGCGCGTACCGGCGCGAGGGCCCCGCCAAGGTTCCCGATGGGGGTGCGTACGCCGTCGACGATGTAGGCCTGCTGCGTATTCATGGTAGTCATCCGAAGTGTTCACCAAGCACATGCGGCCGGGCGGTGCGGTATACCGTCCCGCGGAAGTACCCTACGGCCACGTCGTGCTGGTTGGTGATCGTCACCTCGCAGAACGCGAGGCGATTGGTCGTGCTCTGCTCCACGGCGACGGCGCGCAGCGCATCGCCGGGTCGGCAAGCCACTGGATAGCTGATGGAGCAATCCACCGCCACGCTCAGCAGTCCGCCGGCATTGGTCGCGAAAGCGAACGCGCTGTCGGCCACGGCGAAGAGCACCCCACCGTGCAGCGTGCCGAAGCCGTTCAGCATGTCGTCGCGCACGGTCATCTGCAGAACCGACCGTCCGGCCGCTGCCTCGACGACCGTGAGGCCGAGCCACTGCGAGAACGCGTCGCGGGCCATGAGATGCGCCACGATGTCGGCCGGCGCCGGCAACTCCGACGACTGGCTCATGCGATGCGTCGCCCGTCGAGCAACGACAGCCCGGCCTGCACGGCCCGGCGCAGGCGCACGCTGGGCCGGTAACGGTCGTCGCCGGTTTCAACTTGCAGTGCTTGCAGGCGGGCCAGCACGTTGGCGGCCCCGATGTCGTCGCCCCACGCCAGCAACCCGCGCGGATAGTTCACCCCCGTGGTCATGGCGAGTTCCACGTCCTGCACCGAGCAGATGCCCAGGTGCACCGCTTCCACGGCCTCGTTGATCAGCATGGCGAGCACCCGATCGACGATGCGCTGGGCCAATGCCGGGTCTTCGGTGGGCGCCGGCATCACCGCGCCGTCCGCGTGATCGTAGAACCCTCGGCCGCTCTTGCGCCCCAGCCAGCCGGCTTCGAGCAGTCGCTGCTGACGCAGACTCGGCCGGTACCGCGGATCATAGAACATGCCGTCGAACACCGACCGCGTGACCGCGAAGTTCACGTCGTGGCCGATGAAGTCCATCAGCTCGAACGGGCCCATCCGGAAGCCACCCACGGTGCGCAACGCCCAGTCGATCGTGGCACAGTCGGCGACACCTTCTTCGAGCAGGCGCAACGACTCGCCGTAATACGGGCGCGCCACCCGGTTCACGATGAAGCCCGGTGTATCCGACGCGAGTACCGTGACCTTCTTCCAGCTGGCGGCGTACGCGGTAGCGCGCGCCGTCACGTCGGGCGACGTGGTGATGGCGGGGATGATTTCCACCAGCGGCATCACCGGCGCCGGATTGAAGAAGTGCACACCCACCACGCGCGACTTCTGGCCGCAGGCACCCGCGAGCGCCGCGATAGACAACGACGACGTGTTCGACGCGAGAATGGCCGTGGGGGCCACGACGGTTTCGAGCGTCCGGAGCAGCTGCTGTTTGGCGTCGAGCCGTTCGACGATCGCCTCGATCACCATGTCGCACGACGCAAACGCCGCGAGCGCCTCGGCAGTCACGCCGTCCACGTACGTAATGCGGGCGAGCACGGCATCGGCCGCCTCCGGCGTGAGTCGCCCCCTGTCCACCTCGCGCGCCATGGTCTTGGCGTGGCCGGCCCTGGCCTTCGCTGTAGCGGCTGGCGCCGCATCAGCGAGGACCACGGGATGCCCGTGCACCGCGGCCACCTGGGCGATCCCGGCCCCCATCGCGCCGGCGCCGATCACTCCAATCGAGGCAGTGGTCATCACTTCCCCTGATACACGGGGGCGCGCTTTTCGAGAAACGCCCGCACGCCCTCGGCGTAGTCGGCGGTCTTGCCGGCCTCGTGCATGGCCTGCGCCTCCACGTCGAGCTGGGCGTCGAGCCCGTTGGCGAAGCTGGCGTTGAGGGCGCGCTTGGTGAGACCGAAGCCGCGCGTGGCCTGTGTGGCCAGCTGCGCCGCCATCGCCATCACGGTGGACATGAGGTCGGCCGCCGGTACCACGTCCCAGATGAGTCCCCACTCCTTCGCCTTGGCCGCCGGCAGCTTCTCGGCGAGAAAGAACATGCCCGTGGCGCGCTGAATGCCCGCCAGCCGCGGTACGAAGAACGTACCGCTGGTGTCGGGGATGAGTCCGAGCTTCGCGAAGCTTTCCACGAAGCTGGCGGTGTCGGCAGCGATGGTAAGATCGCAGGCAAAGGCGAGGTTGGCGCCGGCACCGGCGGCGATGCCGTTCACCGCGCAGAGCACCGGCTTCTCGAGAGTGCGGATGGCGCGGATGATGGGGTTGTAGCTGCTCTTCACGATCTCGCCGATATCGGGGATCGGGCCACCGCCGCGCGGGAGCGCTTCGGCCAGGTCCTGCCCGGCACAGAATCCGCGTCCCGCACCGGTGAGCACCACCGCGCGTACGGTGTCATCGGCAGCGGCGTCAGCCAACGCCGCCTGCAGGGCGCGCGCCATCCCGGCGTCGAAGCTGTTGAGAACGTCGGGGCGGTTGAGCGTGAGAGTCAGCACGCCGTTGGCCCGTTCGACCAGCAGCGAGGGGGCAGATGAGGGAGAGGGGGAGGCCATGCGTCAAAGGTAGCATCGGCGCCCGCACGGTGGTGGCGGGCGGATTTCGTCTCGCGCTTTTGCGGGCCACGCCGTAAACTGGGCGTGTCGTCCCACCCCCAGCGGAGCCCGGTGCATGCAGGCAACCCTCACGCAGTGGCTGGCAGGAATCAGCGGGACCGCATTCACCTGGGCCCTGGCGGCGCTCATCGTCGTGAACGTGAGCGCGTTCGTGGTCTTCTCGACGCGCGGTGACCGACAGCTCGTGGAGCGGTACACGCCATGGTGGCTGGCGACCAACTTCTTCCTGCTGGCGATCGGTGTGGGGATCCCCGCAATCACCGCCGTGACGCGCTTGGTCATACTTGGCGCCAGCGCGGTCGTACCCGACGCCCTGTTCGCGGCTGGTTGACCCGCGGGCAAAGCGTGACGGATCGCCGGCGAAACTCCCGCCGCGCCTCGCGTGCTGGCAGATTACCCATCTATGCCTGCCAAGACTGCCGAGCGTGCGGGGGCCCGTGTGGCCACTTCGCCCGCCGTGACACCACGCGCCGGGTTCGACTGGCGCCGTATCGCGTACAACACTCTCGTGTCGCGTGCCCTCGACGATGTCGAGGAGCAGACGAACAAGCAGAAAGCGAGCGTGCCGCGCGAGCATCTGGTGCTGTACCAGTTCTCGGCGCGCGGGCACGACATGGCTCAGAGCATTCTCGGCTCACTGCTCACCGGCGAGCACGACGGGGCCGGTGCCTACTATCGCTCGCGTCCGCTCTTGCTCTCGGTAGGGCTCAGCATCGAGGATGCGTTCGGCAGTCCGCTGGGCCGCGCGGGTGGGTTCAGCGACGGTCGCGATATTGGGGTGGTGTGCAACCTTCCCAACCCGCATGGCGTGACGGTGCTCCCCATGGCCGGCGACGTGGGTTCGCAGTACACGCCGGCGGCGGGATGGGCGCAGAGCATCGTGTACCATCGCGACAGCCTGGGTGACGCGAGTTACGCGCGTTGTCTGAGCGTGGCGCTCGGCGGCGACGGGTCGGTCGCGACGAACGGCTTCTGGGCCTCGCTCACGATGGCGACGACGCTCAAGCTGCCGATGCTCTTCTACATCGAGGATAACGATCTGGGCATCAGCGTACGCGGCGGCATGCAGACTCCCGGCGGTGACATCGCGCGCAACCTCGCGGCCTTCGGCAATCTGTTCGTGCTCAACGGCGACGGCTGCGACCCGCACGATGCCTCCGGCAAGCTGGCCGAGGCGGTGGCGCACGTGCGTGGCGGGCAGGGTCCGGCGCTCGTGCGCCTGACCGTGCCGCGTTTGTCGAGCCACTCGGGCCCAGACAATCAGAAGGGCTATCGCAGCGAGGCGGAGATCGCCGCCGATCAGGCACGCGACCCCCTCCCCCGGCTGCGCGAGTATCTCGTGCCCGCCTTCATGACGGCGGGCGAGTGGGCCGCTCTCGAGGGTGATGTCGCGCGCGACGTACAGCGCGGGCTCGATGCGGCGCGCGCGCGTCCGATGCCGGATGCGCGTACCGTGGCGCAGCACGTGTTCGCCGACGATCGCGCCGAATCGGAGGCGATGGGTGGACTGTCCCGCGCGGAGCGTGCAGCGCTCCGCGGCACCGACGTGCCATCGGACGATGGTGACCTCCTGCGGTTTGCCGAGGCGATCCGTCGCACGTTGCGTCACGAACTCACCGTGAACCCCAAAGTGGTGGTGTTCGGTGAGGATGTGGGCAAGAAGGGTGGTGTCCATCTCGTGACGGAAGGGTTGCAGAAGCAGTTCGGCGCCGAGCGCGTATTCGACACGAGTCTCAGCGAAGAGGGGATCATCGGGCGCGCCGTGGCGATGGCCATCAGCGGGCTGGTGCCGGTCGCGGAGATCCAGTTCCGCAAGTATGCGGATCCGGCGGCGGAGCAGCTCAACAACTGCGGCACGATGCGCTGGCGCACGGCCAACCGGTTCGCCGCGCCGATCGTGGTGCGCATGCCCGGCGGATTCGGCAAGGACGTGGGGGATCCATGGCACTCGCTGAGCGACGAAGTGCGCTTCGCGCATGCCTATGGCTGGCAGGTCATCATGCCATCGAATGCCGCCGACGCGGTGGGGTTGCTGCGGGCCGCCATGCGCAGCCCCAACCCCAGCATCTTCTTCGAGCACCGGTCGCTGCTCATGACGGGGGACGGCAGCGCGCGGTATCCGGGTGACGACTACGTGCTGCCGCTGGGCCGTGCGCGCGTGGTGCGCGAAGGCACTGCGCTGACACTGGTGACGTGGGGCGCGATGGTGCACCGCTGCAGCGACGCGGCCGCCGCGCTGGGCGAGGCTCACGCGGACGCGGTGGAGCTGATCGACCTGCGCACGATCTCGCCGTGGGATCGCGAGACGGTGCTGACCAGCGTGAAGAAGACCGGCCGCTGTCTCATCGTGCACGAGGACAACCTCACGGCCGGCTTCGGGTCGGAAATTGCCAGCACGCTGGCCCAGGAGGCCTTCTGGTACCTCGACGCCCCGGTGGAGCGCCTGGCGCCGCGCGACATTCCGGTGCCGTATCATCCCGACCTGTTGGAGGCCGTGATCCCCACGGTGTCGGGGATCCGCGAGCGGATCGAGGCGTTGCTGGCCCTCTGAAGCGACGGAATGGCGCAGGGCGCCGTGTCGGATCCGTTGTCGGGGAAATACCGGATGGCGGTGGCGCCGCCCGGCGCGATCTTGCGGGGACGTCGCGACCCGCTCCTGCGCGATCCGCGCCGTCGGCCGGGCTTGCATGGCCGTGCATCCTGTGAATGACCCGTTACATGGTGTGACCGTCAGCTGTCCATTGACGGTGATGTATCGTCTGTGGCGCGCATCACGTACTTTTGCAGTGCTCCCCATGAGCAACCACCCGCGAGTCGGTGGGAGGCGGGCCAAGTGGGCCCGCGAGCCAGGCTTAACCCAGAGGATGCCATGAACAAAAAGCTTGTCGGATTCACCCTGCTCGCGACGATTGCGGCGGTGCCGACGGCCCACGCTCAGGGCCTTGGTGAGAAGATCGAGATTGGCGCATTCGGTCAGTTCACGAAGCTCGATGACAAGATCAAGATGGACAACGTCACGGCCATCGGCGGCCTGTTCGGTGCGTCCGTTTACAAGTGGTTTGGTGTGCAGGGTGACGTACAGCTGGGCAAGACCAAGGTGACGCGTGCGCCGTTCGAAGACATCACCTACCGCCCGGCCCGCATCCTCGGCACGTTCACGCTGCCGCTGACACCGTCGAAGCAGGCGGCGCTGGTACTTGGCGCCGGCTACGTGAACTCGATCTACGCGGGCCGTGCGACCCCGAACGAATACGAGGACGGCTTCTCGGTTCTCGCCGGCCTCAAGCTGTGCTCGAGCGGCAAGTGGGGTGCGCGCATCGACGGCATCATGGACCGCAACCCGTCGCCAAACGAGCAGGATGTGACGGGGACGTCGGCCAACCTCGGTCTGCGGGCCGGCGTGACCTACGCCCTCCGCGGCGGTTGCGCCACGGCCGACAAGTTCGACTGGTCGCTCAAGATCGATCCGGCCAGCGCCACGGTGAACCGCGGTTCGGAGCGCCAGTTCGCGCTGAGCGCCGCTGATGCGAAGGGCAAGATCATCCCGCTCAAGAACGTGAAGGATCTGGCCTGCTCGACGAGCGATGCTGCCATCGCGACCGTGGACAACACCGGCAAGGTACGGGCCGTGAAGTACGGCACAGCGACCATCACGTGCACTGGTACACAGCGCAAGCTGCAGCGGTCGGCCACGGCCACGGTTACGGTGCCGCCGCCGGCGTGGACGCTGACGCTGACGCCGAAGAGCGGCTCAACGGACGTGGGTAAGACGCTGTCGTTCTCGGCCAAGGCCGTCGACGCCGACAACATGGACCTCGGCGCCATCACCTGGAGCACGGCCAACGCGTCGATCGCCTCGGTGGCGAATGGCACGGTGACGTGCAACGCCGGCGGGACCACCACGATTACGGCGTCGAAGAGCGCCTACGGCAGCTCGAAGAGCGAGACCGCGTCGGTGGAGTGCATTGCGCCCAAGCCGCCGGCCAGCGTGGCGCTGGACCGCACGCTGTTCGACTTCGACAAGGCGATCGTGCTGAAGGCGGGCAATGACACGCTGCTCGTGGTCATCGAAGCGATGAAGCGCATCCCGACGCTCCGCATCTCGGTGGAAGGGCACACCGACCGGTACGGCTCGGAAGCCTACAACAGCACGCTGGCGAAGCGCCGTGCGGAAGAGGTGACGAAGCAGCTCCTCAAGCTCGCAGGCAAGGATGCCGCGTCGCTCAAGGATCGCATCGTGACGTCGAGCTTCGGTGAGCAGTGCCTCGTGACGACGGCGGGTGCCGACGAGAGCGAGCCGCCGCCGCCAAATCGCGGCCGCATTGCGAAGGCCGACAAGGCGGCGCAGGGCGACAACCGCCGCGTGGAGATCTGGCAGCTGCTCGAAGGCAAGGGCGCCCCGACGGGCTGCCGCCCAGCCGACGATCGCCAGAACCGCGTGAGCTTCAAGGACCTCAAGTAACTGACGGCGCCAGTCGTATGTGGCAGGGGGCTCCGCTTCGGCGGGGCCCCTTTTGCTTTTCGGGACCAGCGCGGGGGAAGCACAACACGGAGGGAACGTCAGAGCGCCTTGAACTCGTCGAATGGCGAGCCGCACGCGCGGCAGGTGTGAATGGCCTTGCACGCTGTCGAGCCGAATTCGCTCTGCAGCTGCGTGTCGGCGGAACCACAAAAGGGGCACGGCACCGCCGGCCGCGCCCGCGTGAGCGTTACGAACCCCTGCGGTTCGGCGCGCCCCGGCGGCGCGATCCCGTAGCGCCGCAGCTTCTCGCGCGCTTCCGGCCCGATCCAGTCGGTGGTCCACGGCGGCGTGAGCACCGTGCGCACTTCCACTTGCGGCACGCCGCGCGCGAGCAGCGCGGCCTTCACATCGGCTTCCATCTCGCGCATGGCCGGGCAGCCGCTGTACGTGGGCGTCATGATGACCGTCATGCAGTCCCCGTCGACCTGTACGTCGCGAACGACACCAAGCTCCACGACGCTGATCACCGGCACTTCCGGATCGGGGACGCCCTGCAGCACCGCCAGTGCTTCCTCGCGCGTGAGCATGGTGCTCACCAGGTGGCGCCGGGGTGTGCGCGCGCCACGCTCTGCATGGTGGCGAGCAGGTGGCCGAGGAACTCGGTGTGCCGGCCATGCCGGCCGCCACTGCGCATGCCGGGCGCCGTGGGGCGCGCGAGCGTGGCACGGGCGAGCACGTCGTTCACCATCGTGTCCCAGAGCGCACGCAGGGCCTCCATGTCCACCACAACGCCTTCGGCGGCCACCGCCTCGTCCACCGCATCGCGCTCGAAGAGTTCGCCGGTGAAACGCCAGAGCGAATCGAGGGCGGCCTGCGCGCGCGCGTGGCTCTCCTCGGTGCCGTCGCCCAGACGCACCACCCACTCGCTGCTGTGGCGCAGGTGGTACTTGTCTTCCTTGAGCGACTTGGCGGCGATCGCGGCAAGCGGCTCATGCGCGCTGCGCGACAGTTGGTCCCACAGCAGCACACTGTGCGCGTCGAACAGGAACTGCCGCACCATCGTCACGGCGAAGTCGCCGTTGGGCTGCTCCACCAGCAGCGCGTTGCGATACGCCGTACCATCACGCCAGTACGCGAGTGCGTCTTCGGTGCGCCCCTGCCCTTCCACCTCACCCGCAAGCTTCAAGATGCTGGACGCGTGGCCGATGAGGTCCAGCGCGACGTTGGCCATCGCGATGTCCTCCTCGAGGATGGGCCCATGTCCGCACCACTCGCTGAGGCGATGGCCCAGCACGAGGCGATCGTCGCCGAGGCGGATGAGATACTCGGCCAGCGGGTTCGCCACCGCCACACTGCGAGGCGCCGCAATGGGATAATCGGGCGCCTTGTTCACCACGCCGGCCTTCCCACCCTGCTCCTGTTCGTCGTGTGCCACGCGCGCCTCAGAAAATGCGCACGCCGCGGGGCGCGACGTAGAACTGCGGATGCCGGTACGGCTTGTCGTTGCCCGGATCGAAGAACGGCCCGGAATCGCTCGGCGCCGACGCGACGATCGCACTGCTCGGCACCACCCAGAGGTTCACCGCCTCGCCGCGGCGCGTGTACACGTCACGCGCGTTCTGCATGGCGTGCTCCGCATCGGCCGCGTGCACACTCCCCGCGTGCTCGAACGGCTCGCCGCGCGCGCCCTGCGTGAACACCTCCCAGAGCGGCCAGTTGTCGGGCTGGCTCATGCGACAGCCGAGTCTTTCCGGGCGCGCTGCTTCTCGGCGTGCGCGTTGGCCGCGGCGCGCACCCACGCGCCGTCGTCGTGCGCCTTGCGACGCGCGGCAAGGCGTTCCTGGTTGCACGGGCCGTTGCCGGCCAGCACCTCGTGGAACTCGCTCCAGTCGATCGCGCCGAACTTCCAGTCACCCGTCGCTTCGTCGAACCGCAGGTCGGGATCGGGGAGCGTGATACCGAGCGCGATCGCCTGCGGCACGGTGAGGTTCACAAAGCGCTGCCGGAGCTCGTCGTTCGTCTTGCGCTTCACGCGCCACTTGAGGAGCTCGGCGCTGTTGGGCGAGTTGGTGTCGCTGGGGCCGAACATCATGAGCGCCGGCCACCAGAAGCGGTTCACGCTTTCCTGCACCATGGCCTTCTGTGCCGGCGTGCCATTGGCGAGCACCGTGCAGATCTCGTATCCCTGGCGCTTGTGGAAGTTCTCTTCCTTGCAGATGCGCACCATGGCGCGGGCGTAGGGGCCGTAGCTGGCCTTCGCGAGCACCGTCTGGTTCACGATCGCGGCGCCGTCCACGAGCCAGCCGATCACGCCCATGTCGGCCCACGACAGCGTGGGGTAGTTGAAGATGCTGGAGTACTTCGCACGGCCGTCGAGCAGCTGCTCCACGAGCTCCTGGCGATCCACGCCCAGCGTCTCGGTACCGCAGTAGATGTAGAGGCCGTGGCCGGCTTCATCCTGCACTTTGGCGATCAGCGACAACTTGCGGCGCAGGCTGGGGGCGCGCGTGATCCAGTTGCCCTCCGGCAGCATGCCCACCACTTCCGAGTGGGCGTGCTGCGACATCATGCGCGTGAGCTGTTTGCGATAGCGCTCGGGCATCCAATCTTTGGGCTCGATGCACTCACCGGCGGCAATGCGGGCTTCGAAGGCCGCGAGCAGCGCCGATTCGTCGGCGGATACGGGCCCGTTGACGGGCGCTGAAGCAGAAGTCGGAGGCGTCATACGTTCGATGACCTGAAAAAGACAGGGAGCCCCTCGGGGGAGCCACGCCGGAATGTAATTCGTGGGCTATCTTGGAAGCCATGACGCCTATGAATTCCCCCGCCGCCCAGAGTCCGGACGGCTACGTCCGGAGCGAGGTGGCCGACGGCATCGGCCGCATCGAGTTCTACCACCCCAAGAGCAATTCGCTCCCCGGCGCCGTGCTGCAGGAACTCGCGGCCACGGTCACCGCCGTCAGCCGTACCCCCGACGTGCGCGTCATCGTGCTGCAGAGCGGCGGTACGGGCCCCTTTTGTGCCGGTGCCTCCTTCGACGAACTCGCGGCCATCGAGACCGCGGCGCAGGGTCAGCAGTTCTTCAGCGGGTTCGCCGGTGTGATTCTCGCCATGATCCGCGCTCCGCAGTTCGTCATCTGTCGTGTGCACGGCAAGGCCGCCGGCGGTGCGGTGGGTCTCATCGCGGCGTCCGATTTTTCGTTCGCGGTGGACAAAGCGTCGGCCAAGCTGAGCGAGCTCGCGGTGGGGATCGGGCCCTTTGTCGTGGGGCCGGTGATCGAGAAGAAGATCGGGCTCGCGAGCTTCAGCCAGATGGCGGTGGATGCCGACTGGCGCGATGCGGCGTGGTGCGAACGACGCGGGCTGTACGCGAAGGTGGTGCCCGACGTGGCGGCCCTCGATGCGGCCGTGGATGCGCAGGCCGCCACCCTCGCCAAGGCCAACCCGGAAGCGGTGGCCATGCTGAAGCGCGTGTTCTGGGCCGGCACCGCGGATTGGGACACCCTGCTGGCCGAGCGCGCCGCCATGAGCGGCACGTTGGTGCTGTCGGCTTTCACGCGTCAGGCGATCGGCGCCTTCAAGGCGAAGTAGGCGCGCGCGACATCACCGTACAGCGCCTTACTGGACCTTACTGAACCGAACTAGGCCTTACGGCGCCTTGCGGCGCTCCCCCGAAAACGTGGCGCTGCCCTGTCCCCCGAAGTCCACGTCACCCTTCACGTGGTCGTCGTCGACGATGGCGCCGGTGAAGGTGAGCGTCGTGCCACCGCTGGTGTTCACGGCAAAGGTGAGCGTGCTTCCCTTCACGGTGCCCTTGAATGGCAGGGTGCCCATGCGCCCGCTTTCGTAGGTGCCGCTGAGCGAGTCGCCGGTCTGCTTCATCGTCACCGTGGGCGTGCCGGTGCCATTCTCCGTGACGACCTTGAAGTTCCAGCTGCCGGTGAGATCGGCCAGGCGCTGCGCGACGAGAGTGCCAGCGGAAAGCATCACAGACGCCACGGCGACGGCCGCTAGGCGCAGGGCGTTTGTATGGAGACGCAGCATCGAAGGAATGACCGGTTCAGGGGATTTCAGCGGACGAGTCCGCCGCCGAAGGCGGCGATACCGGGCAGTGTAATGGGCAGCTTGCCGGTGATCGGCGCGCGCCCAAGCAGGGCGCGGGCGGCGGCGCGTTGCGAGGCGGTCCACGGGCTCCACGCGAGGAGATGCGCCTCGGTGAGTGGCAGACCGAGCTGCAGGTACGGATTGTTGAAGCTCACCAGCACCACCTTCGTGTTCGCGGTCCGCAGGCCATTGAGTAGCTCTGGGATCCCCTTCGTGGGCACCATGCTCGCCGTGTTCGACGTCGCCCCGATGTAGCTCGACACGAGCACGAGGTCGGCGCCCCGCGCGATCGCCAGCGCGTTCTCCACCGAGGCCGGCAGGATGGCCGGATCGGGGGTGATCTGGTATCCGCCCGTGTTGCCGGCGGCCGCGCCCGCGGTTGCCTCGGCCACCACTTCGGGGGTGAGCGTGAGCGACAGCAGATTCGGATACGCGCTGCGCAGCTCTGCATCGAAGCCGCGTCCGGCACTGAGATCGACGCGCGACGAGACGGTGATGCTCACAACCTTCGCCTGGCGTGGCAGCTTGAAGGGCACGAGCGCCAGCGAGTCGCAGACGAGCGTGATGGCCTTGGCGGCCGCTTCACGGGCCGGTGCCTGATTGGCCACCGTGCCCACCTTCGACCGTACCCCTTCGATGTCGACGAAGCGATTGGTGTGCAGACCGAACTCGTGCTTGGCCGCGAGCAGCTTGCGGACCGACTCGTCGATACGCGCTTCCCTGAGGCGGCCACTCGCCACGGCGTCCACCATGGCCTGAATGCTCACCTTCGCATCGCTCGGCATGAGAATCACGTCATTGCCCGCTTCGACGGCGCGCAGCGTGGCCTCGCTCATGGAAAGGCTGCCGAGCACGCCGTTCATGTCGAGCGCGTCGGTCACGAGCAGCCCACCGAAACGCATCTCGTTCCGCAGCAGATCGGTCATCACGGGGCGGCTCAGCGTGGCTGCCGTCTTGGTGCTGTCGAGCGCCGGGAGATCACCGTGAAACGTCATCATGCCGCGCACACCGGCGTCGATCGCCGCCTGGAAGGGCTTGAGCTCCACGCTGTCGAGGCGCGCCCGCGGCACGTTGACGCGCGAGAGCTCGAGGTGCGAGTTCTGCTCGGTATCACCGTGCCCGGGGAAGTGCTTGCCGGTGGCCAGCATCCCGTGCTCCTGAATGCCCTTCACGAGCGCGATCCCCATCTCGCTCACCAGTTTCGCATCTTCACCGAACGACCGGGCGCTGATGACGGGGTTCTTGGGATTGTTGTTCACGTCGAGGACGGGGGCGAAGGCCATGTGAATACCCATCGCCCGTCCTTCCTCCGCCGTCACGCGTCCCATTTCGTAGGCGAGCTTGGGATCGCGCGTGGCCCCGATGCCCATCTGATACGGGAACGAGGTGGCGCCCCCGAGTTCGATGGCGTTGGGCAGGAACCACCCACCACGCGCCCGGAACGCCGCGCCGGTTTCCAGATCGGCGCTCACGAGCAGCGGCAGCTTCGACGCGCGCTGCAGGGCGTTCACCTTGGTGGCGATGTCCATGGGGCCACCCACCGACACGATGATGCCGCCCAGCTCGAGTTCGGTGACCTGCTTTTCAATGGCGGCGTACTGCGGCGCGTCCGTGGCCGTGTAGTCACCGAGCGTCCAGACCCACACCATCTGCGCGGCCTTCTGGCGCACGGAGAGGGTGGCGAGGACGGAGTCGGCCCAGGCGGTGTGCGAGCGCACCGTGCTCGCCGCTGCGGCCGCTGCCGGAGACGTCGCCGCGGGGGCGGCGGGTGTAGCGGGACGGGCCACCGCGGCGGCACAGCCGGCCGCCAACAGGGTGCTCAGGGGTAGAAACCAGGCACGCGCCATGGTGAGATCGACGGAGGAAAAAGATTTCAGCAGCGCGGCGCGTTGACGCCGGCGCGTGGATACACCCGCGGAATGTACACCGGGGGCAGCGGGGTCCCGATGCACCGCCGCTGCCTCACCACCTCACTGCACCGCACGAGCAAGGGCCGCCCGCCCCCCCACTACCGGCAAGACCAGCGTGGTCCCGTCAAGGTCGACACTCAATTGCGTGCCCGCGCCCGGCCACAGCGTGAAGTCCTTGTCGCTCGAGAAGATCATGAAGCCGAGGCGCTTGCCCGCCGGAATGATCTGGTCGTCGGGCTCGAGATCGAAGGTGAGCGTGACGGCCTCGCCGGCCCGCAACGGCTCGCCGGCGCGCAGCGACTTCGCGTTCTGCGGATCGGCCCACCCGCGGGTCACGATCCCGCGCGGATCCATCGCACCGTTGGTGCCGGCAGGATAGGGGAGCTCCACCAACCATACCGAGAGGTTGGCCGCCGCTTTGTTCGAGGCCATCCGGATCGTGACGCGCGCCGTTCCGCTCAGATGTAGGGGCTGCGTGAAAGTGGGGAGCGCGTACAGCAGGCGGTTGGACGATGCAGCAGCCATCGCGAGTTGCGCGCCGCTCTGCGACACGTCGTCGGTGAGCGATTCGACCCCCTGCCCCGTCTGGCGCACGGCGGCGAGTCCCCCCACCTGCGCCCCGCCCTTCACGGGGTATAGCTCGACCGGGGCGCTCTCGGGATGCGGATACGCCGCATACGGCGTGGGGCTCGTGCGGGCCGCGCCTTCGCGCACCACCCACGACCGCGGGTCCTGCTCGACACCGTTCGGCACGCCGAGCAGGTAGCGCGTGAACCATTTGTTCATCATGGCGAGGGGTGGCTCCCCGCCGTGTCCGCCCTGATGGAAGTACATCTGCACCGGCACGCCGTTCGCGCGCACGGCATCGGCCATGATCGTGGTGTGCGACGGCATCACGTTCCAGTCGTTGAAACCGTGCGCGGTGAGCATCGCGGCACGGATCCCCTTGGCCTGCGCGATGTAATCACGCTTCACCCACCAGTCGCTCAGGTCACCCGTGCGCCGGTCGATGTTGCGCATGATGTCGGCCCGCACCCGTGCATGGCACAGGTCGCGCGTGGCCGGATTGCCGCTCTGCACGAAGTCGTACAGCACGTCCACGTCCTCGCCGAGGTAGCCACCGGGGCTGCGGACGATCCCGTTGGCGCGGTAGTAGCGGTAGTACGAGTTGTTGGGCGAGACGGGGATGATCGCCTCGAGCCCCTTCACGCCGGTCGTCGCCACGGCGATCGGCAGCGTGCCGTTGAACGAGGTGCCGGTCATCCCCACCTTGCCGGTGCTCCAACTGGCGGCGACTTCGGTGGTGCCGTCGACCGTGGTGTAGCCCTTGGCCCGGCCGTTGAGCCAGTCGACCACGGCCTTGGGGGCGAGCGATTCGTTCATCCCCCCGATGGTGACGCACCCTTGGCTGAGGCCCGTGCCCGGTGACTCCGAGTGCACGACGGCAAAGCCGCGCGGTACCCAGGTGCGCACCTGCGAGTTGGAGATCCGGGTACGGCCGGCGTTGTACGCCGCCCCCTTGCCCACTTGCCGGGCTGGCGGCTCCTCGCCCAGCTCCTGCTTCACGGGCCAAAAGATGTTCTCGTTCGGGTCCGTACCGGCGAAATAGGGGCTGGTTTCGTAGACCACCGGCACCTTCAGCCCCGACGCCGTGGGGCCGGGCCGCGTGACGTCCACGTGCACCCGATCCTTCCGGCCGTCGAAGTCGCTGTCGAACTCGGTCTCCACCCACAGCCGCTCGCGAATCCAGGTGGTCGTGTCGGCGAAGGCCGGCACGACCTGTGACTGGCCGTCGGTGATGACATAGGGGGCGGGGGCGCCGCCGGCGGAGCGGGGATTGCCAGCCGGGGTGCCGGCCGGGGTACCGCTTGGGCGACAAGCAGCGAGGGACCCCAGCACGAGGGCGGGGACGAGGGAGCGCGTTCGCATGGAGAGGGGCACGGAGGCAGAGGTCGGCGGAGCGGGCAGCCGCGCCCGATCTGCGCCGGAAGCGGGAATGACGGAATCTAGTCTCGGAGATCGGCGCGGCTGCGCCCGGGAGGCCTTTGAAAACCGAGGGGCGGCGCTACTGGCAACATCGGGTGTAGCCGGTGATTTTCTACGGGATATTCCCAGACTGGCGCGTTTTCCCGCGACCGGCCCGCCATTCCCTCCACCCACCGCCACGTGCTCGAGCAGTACGCCCTTTTCCTCGCTCTCGGCTGCGCAGCGATCGCCATCGTGTATGGCATCGTCTCCGCGCGCTGGATCATCGCCCAGCCTGCCGGCAACGAACGCATGCAGGAGATCGCCGGCGCCATTCGCGAAGGCGCCGACGCGTACCTGAAGCGTCAGTACACCACCATTGCCATCGTCGGCGTCGTCCTCTTCCTCGCCGTCGGCCTCGGGCTCGGTAGCTGGCTCACCGCCATCGGCTTCGCCATCGGGGCGATTCTGTCGGGCGTGGCCGGGTTCATCGGCATGTTCGTGTCGGTACGCGCCAATTCGCGTACGGCCCAAGCCGCGACGAAGGGGCTCAACGCGGCGCTGAACATCAGCTTCAAGGGCGGGGCGATCACCGGCATGCTGGTCGTCGGGCTCGGCCTGCTCGGCGTGGCCGGCTTCTACCTCGTGGCGATCGGCGGCAACACGGGTGAAGAGGCGGTGAAGCACGCGCTCGAGCCGATGGTCGGCCTCGCGTTCGGCTCCTCGCTCATCTCGATCTTCGCGCGACTCGGCGGCGGCATCTTCACGAAGG
>DCZC01000229.1:33117-33238 GCA_002331565.1 Gemmatimonas sp. UBA2094 | reverse complement strand
GGCGGCGGCATCTTCACGAAGGGCGCCGACGTGGGCGCCGACCTCGTGGGCAAGGTCGAGGCCGGCATTCCCGAAGACGACCCGCGCAACCCTGCCGTGATCGCCGACAACGTGGGCGACA
>DCZC01000229.1:32302-32900 GCA_002331565.1 Gemmatimonas sp. UBA2094 | reverse complement strand
GCCGACCTGTTCGAGACGTACGCGGTGACGGTGATCGCGGCGATGCTCGTGGCGGGGCTTGGCTACGCTACGTACGGCAACACGGGCGTGCTCTACCCGCTCGTGCTGGGTGCGGTATCGATTCCGGCGTCGATCATCGGCACGTTCTTCGTGAACGTGAAACCCGGTGGCAAGATCATGAACGCGCTGTACCGCGGCCTGATCGTCGCCGGCGTGCTGGCGGCCATTGCGTTCTTCTTCGTCACGCAGAGCATGTTCCCGGGTGAACTCGGTACGAACCTCTTCATCTGCGCGATGATCGGTCTCGCCCTCACCGCCGCGCTGGTCGTGATCACGGAGTACTACACGGCCACGGAATACGGTCCGGTGCGGGAAATCGCGAAGGCCTCGGAAACGGGTCACGGCACCAACGTGATCGCCGGCCTCGCCGTGTCGATGCGTTCGACGGCCGCGCCGGTGCTGGTGGTGGCCGCGGCGATCTACTTCTGTTTCCTGCACGCCGGCCTGTACGGCGTGGCCATCGCCGCGACGTCGATGCTGTCGATGGCCGGCATGATCGTCGCGCTCGACGCGTACGGCCCCATCACCGACAACGCCG
>DCZC01000229.1:9256-32138 GCA_002331565.1 Gemmatimonas sp. UBA2094 | reverse complement strand
GCCCCATCACCGACAACGCCGGTGGTATCGCCGAGATGAGCCATCTCGGTCCGGAGATCCGCAAGACGACCGACGCCCTCGACGCCGTGGGCAACACCACAAAGGCCGTCACCAAGGGTTACGCGATCGGCTCGGCCGGTCTCGCAGCGCTGGTGCTCTTCGCCGACTACAGCAGCAAGCTCGGTGAGAAGCTTGGCGCACCGGTAAACTTCTCCATCGACGATCCGAAGGTCGTGATCGGTCTCCTCATCGGCGGCATGATTCCGTATCTGTTCGGCGCCTCGGCCATGACGGCCGTGGGACGCGCGGCGGGCGCCGTCGTGCAGGAAGTGCGTCGTCAGTTCAAGGAGCTACCGGGCATCATGAAGGGCACGCAGAAGCCGCAGTACGATCGCGCGGTGGACCTGCTCACCAAGGCGGCCATCCGTGAGATGATTCTCCCCTCGCTGCTGCCGCTCGTGATCCCGGCCATCGTGGGACTCATGCTCGGTGGTGCGGCACTGGGTGGCCTGCTCATGGGCACCATCGTGACCGGCCTCTTCGTCGCCATCTCCATGTGCACCGGTGGTGGCGCATGGGACAATGCGAAGAAGTACATCGAGGAAGGGCACCACGGCGGCAAGGGCAGCGATGCCCACAAGGCCGCGGTCACCGGTGACACGGTGGGCGATCCGTACAAGGATACGGCCGGCCCGGCAATCAACCCGCTGATCAAGATCATCAACATCGTGGCCCTCCTGCTCATCCCGCTGCTCTCCAAGGCCTGATCACGTGACTGCTTCCACAGCAGCGTCGCCGCGCGGACCGGAACTGGTCCGCGCGGTTGGCGTTTGGGCCCTCGCGGCCAGCATTTTCAACGTCACCGTCGGTGGCGGCATCTTCCGTCTGCCGGCCGGGGCGGCTGCAGCCGCAGGCCCCGCCGCGCCGCTCGTGTACCTCATCTGCGCGGCGGTGATGGGCTTCGTCGTGCTCTGCTTCGCGGAAGCCGGGAGTCGCATCACGCTCACCGGCGGCCCGTATGCGTACGTGGAGGCGGTGTTCGGCCGTTACGTGGGTTTTCTGGCCGGCGTACTGCTGTGGATGCTCGGTACCACAGCGGTGGCCGGCGTGTCGAGCGCATTCGCCGAGGGGCTGGGCGCCCTGTTCGGCGTGCCCTCGCTGCGCGTGCCGGTGATCGTGTCGATGTTCGTGCTGCTCGCGTGGATCAATATCCGCGGCGTGGAGCAAGGCACCAAGCTGATCGTGGTGGCGAGCGTGGCGAAGCTGCTGCCGCTCATCGCGTTCGTCGGCATCGGCGTGTTCTACATCCAGCCGGAGCAGTTGGTGATTCGCGAGATGCCGTCGCCGTCGAGCCTCGCGCGCGCGGCCATCGTGCTGGTGTTCGCCTTCAGTGGTGTAGAGACGGCGCTCGTGCCAAGCGGTGAGATCCGTGACCCGGCGCGCACGGTACCGCGCGCCCTGGCCATCGCCATGATCGGCGTGACGCTGCTGTACCTGGCCGTGCATCTCGTGGCGGCCGGCCTGCTTGGTGAGTCACTCGCAACGAGCACGGCGGCGCCGCTCGCGTTCGCCGCGGAAAGCGTGCTTGGTACCCCTGGCCGGCTGCTGCTGCTGGTGGGGGCAAGCATCAGCATGTTCGGCTACGTGAGCGGCATGACGCTGGCGGTACCGCGCGCGCTCTTCCGCTTCGCCGCAGACGGACTGCTCCCCAAGGTGGTGGGCTCGGTGCATCCGGGGTACCGCACCCCGCACGTCGCCATCGTGATCCAGACGACGCTGGTGGGGGCGCTCGCGGTGTTCAACTCGTTCGAGCAGCTCGCCGTGATTTCCAATCTCGCCGCGCTGTTGCTGTACGCAGGATGCGCGGCGGCGACGTTCATGTTGCGCCAGCGCGGCATCCGTCAGGAGGGGGCCGTACCGTTCTCGGTGCCCGGCGGCCCGGCGGTGCCGATCATCACCATCGGGCTCATTGCGTGGCTGCTCACGAGTATCACGCAGGCCGAATGGTCGGTGCTGCTGGCGACGCTGGGGATAGCGACGGGGTTCTACTTGGTGGCAGCGCGGGCGGGGACCAGCCGGCGCTCCTGAATCGGCCGACCTGCATGGTCTCGGCGCCTGCTCCCGGCCAATTGCTCCTACCTTCGATACCGTGTCCATCCTCGATCGCGACGTCCTCAACGCTTTCTGCCGGCACACGCATGTGGAGCTGCCCGCCACGGGAATGGGGCCGCTCAGCGGGCTCGCCTTCGGGCTCAAGGACATCTTCGATGTTGCGGGCCACCGCACGGGGTTCGGCAGCCCCGACTGGCTGAGCACGCACGAACCGGCGCCGGTATCGGCGTCGGTGCTCACGCAGCTGCTCGCAGCCGGCGCGCGGATGGTGGGCAAGACGCACACCGAGGAGATGGCGTTCAGCCTCACGGGGGAGAACGCCCATTACGGAACGCCCGTCAATCCAGCGGCGCCCGAGCGGGTGCCCGGCGGTTCGTCGAGTGGCTCGGCAGCCGCGGTGGCGGGCGGTCTGGTGGACTTTGCGATCGGGAGTGACACCGGCGGTTCGGTACGGGCCCCGGCGAGTTTCTGCGGCATCTACGGCATACGCCCCACGCACGGGCGGATCACGCTCGACGGCGTGTGCCCGCTGGCGCCCACCTTCGACACCTGTGGGTGGTTCACACGCGACACGGCGTTGCTCGTGCGCGTCGGCGGCGTGTTGCTGCGCACGGAAATTCCGGCGTCGATGCCCCAGGTGCGCGTGGTCGTGGCCAGCGATGCCTTCGCGCTCGCGACCGAGGCCACGCGCGCGGCACTCGCACCCACGGTGAAGGAAGTCGAACGCCATTTGGGACCCGCGACGCCCGTGACTGTTGCCGACGAGGGGCTGGCCGCATGGTTCGAGGTGTTCCGCGTGCTGCAGTACGACGACATCTGGCGTACGCACGGCGCGTGGGTGCAGTCGTGCCGGCCGACGTTCGGCCCGCAGATCGCGCCGCGCTTCGACGCAGTGTCCCGAGTGCAGCCGCATGAGGTGGCGCAAATGACAACGTACCGCGACGTGATCCGGGCGCGACTCGATGCACTACTTTCTGACGATACGGTGCTGGTGATGCCCACCGCACCGGATGTCGCCCCGAGACTCGATCTCCCGCCGCAGGACACCGTGGCCGTGCGCGAGCGCATGCTGGCCCTGTTGTGCGTGGCCGGGCTGGGCGGCCTGCCGCAGCTGTCGATACCGGCGGCGACGGTGAACGGGGCTCCCGTGGGGTTGTCGTTGATCGCGGCGCGCGGGCGTGACGAGCTACTGCTGTCGGCGGCGTGTACGCTGCAGTCCGCTCAGCGCGCGGGGTGACTGCCGCGTGACGCCGCGCGCCGGTTGCCCAGCAACCAGATGCCGTACCCCACGGCCACCGTCGCCAGTCCCGCGAGTGAAGCGCCGGGCCGTTGCAGGAGCAGCGTACCCAGCGTCCACACGCTGAGCGCCACGTACACCAGCGGCGAGAGTGGATAGCCCCACGCGTGGTACGGCCGCGGCATCATGGCCGCCGTCCGCCGGAGCCGCATCATGCCGAGCACGGTGAGCAGCGACATCAAATTGAGCGTGAAGCCGGCATACAGCATGACGGCTTCGAAGGAATTGGTGAGCAGGAGCACCAAGATCAGCAACCCCTGGGCGATGATCGCGTTTCTCGGGACTCCGTCGGTACCGCGCACCCCCAGAATGCGCCACTGTGGCAGCGACTCGGCCACCGCTTGGGTGACCCGCGAACTGCCGATGACCATGGAGCTGATCGACGCCAGCAGCACCGCTGCGATGATCCCGCTCATCGCCTGCCCGCCCCATGCGCCGAACATCGCCCGCGCCGACAGCGCTCCCACTTCCACCTTCCCCGCCAGTTCGGCCAGCGGCACCGTGCGGAGAAACGCGAAGTTGAGCAGCAGGTAGAGTGCGGTGACCACGAGGGTGCTCGCCACCACTGCCCGCGGAATGGTGCGCTCGGGGTTCACGATTTCGCCGGCGATGTACCCGGCGGCGTTCCAGCCGGTAAACGCGAACGACACGTACACGAGCGATACCGCATACGGCGCCGAGAACATTTCCTGCAGCGCCCGGCCGTCACCGAGCCCGCTCTCCAGTGGCACGGGACGTCCGTAAGTCACGCCGGCCACCACAAAGGCCGCTACCAGACAGAGCTGCGTTCCCGTGATGGCCACCTGGAAGCGCTTGGCTGCGTGGAGGCCGGCGAGGTGCACGGCCACCACCACACCCAGCATCGCCAGTGACGCCATGCGGGCGTCCACCGGCACGATGGCCGACAGGTACCGACCGAATGCCATGCTCGACAACGCGATGGGAGCGGCAAAACCCACCGTCATGCTCACCCACCCGCCGAGGAAACCGGCGACGGGGTGCCACGCCTGTCCGAGATAGACGTACTCCCCGCCGGAGCGCGGCAGCAGCGCCCCGAGTTCCGCATAGGCAATGGCGCCGCACAGAGCCACGATGCCGCCCACGATCCACAGGCTGAGCAGCGCGCCGCCCGTGTGCAGGTCGAGCGCCTGAAAGCCCAGCGAGGTGAACACCCCGGTACCCACCATGTTGGCGACGAGCACCGACGTGGCCCCGGGGAACCCGAAGTGGCGCTGCGTCACGCGGGACGCCTCACTTCCTGCCGTCGACGGCCCGGAAGAATGCGCGCGCGTCCTTGACGCTCTGCTCCGCCGCATCCCACTGCGTCACGTGCGCGGCGTCCTTGTACACGATGTACTTCGCGCCAGGAATGAGCTTCGCATGCTGCTCGATGAGCGTGGGACCAAGCTCGTCGAACTCGCCGGTGGTCATGAGCACGGGCACCTTGATCTTCGGGAGATCGGGCACGGCATTGTATCCGCGCAGCGCGCCCACGATCATCGTTTCGTTCTCACCCTGGAAGTAGCGGTACTGCTCGGCGCCCATGAGCTGCATGGTGGAGTCCACGTCGGCCATGACGGGATGGCGCCACACGTTCTTCGCGTAGAACTCGTCCACCGCCTTCTTGTACGCGGGGGCCTCGAGGTTTTTGTCCACGTTGTACTGCGCGAACGCCTTCTGCGCTTCCGGCGAGAGCTGCGCCACCGCCTTGTTGATCTCCTTTTCGGCCGCGGCGATGTCGAACGCCTCGCCACTGAAGAGGATGCCTGCCACCTTGTCGGGGTGCGCCTTGTAGTACTCGATGGCGACGATCGTGCCCCACGAATTGCCGTTGAGGACGACCTTGTCGTACTTGAGCGCGCGACGCAGGGAGTCGAGTTCCTCGACGTAGCGCGGAATTTTCATGAGCGCGGTGTCGGTCATGCGATCCGACTTGCCGGTACCCAGTTGGTCATAGCGCACGACGGGGCGGTCATCGCCCAGCGCTTCCATGGACTTCATATAGAAGCTCCCCATTCCCGGACCGCCGTGAATGAGAAACATGGGCGTACCGGTGCCGGTGCCACTCACCTTGTACCAGATGCGTCCGCCGGGCACGGCGAGCATCGCCTCGCCGGGGCCGAGCGCGAGGGTGGCCGCAGCGGCCAGCGCGGTGCTGTCGGCCGCGGTACCTGCAGACTGCACCGCGTCGTTGTTCGACGCCGTTTCACCGCCGCACGCAGCGAGCGTGCACAGGGATGCAATGAAGAGCCGGGAAGAAAGTCGCATGGGGATTCGGTGAAGGTTACGCGGCGGCTGTTGCATGACGACGGGTCATGGCGAAGCCTGCGCCCATCATGCCGAACGCCATGAGGAGTGACACCAGGCTGACCATCTTGCCCGTCGCATACTCGGGCGACGAGAACGTGAGCGTGACCGACTTGGCGCCGGGGGGGAGATCGACGCTGAGCAGCGAGTGATCGGCGCGACGCACGACCCCGGGCTTGCCATCCACCTGGGCACTCCAGTCCTTGTACCAGTTCTCGCTCACCACCAGATGCGACGGACCGCTTTCCGCGCCGGTCACCTGGATCTCCATGGCCCCCGGCTGCCACATGGTCACCGTGGCCGTCGCCCTCGGCTCGACAAAGGGCGGCGCCGCAGCGGGCGACGTTACGGTGGCGGTATCATCGAGGATCACGACCCGGCTCACCGGGAATCGCTGATCGACGATGGTGGCCACCGCCTGCGCCGGCGCGAGCTTGGCCGATGCCGGCAGCACACGCGCATAGGCCGGGAGGGCGTCACGCTCGTAGAGCACCGCGGGGGTGCCGAACGTGGTGGTGATCTTCGGCACCACCTGATGAAAGCCCGGAACGGCCTGCGTATCGGGGAGCACGAGATACCGGACGGCCATGAGGTCGAGCAGGTTGGGCGAGAAGAGATTCTGCCACCCGCCGTCCTTACCGCCCAACTCCCGATAGCGCTGCAGTTCGAAGCCATGGTAGCCAAGCGCGGAGGGCACCTTGTACGCCATGAGCAACGACCAGCCGTACGCATTGGCAGCGTCGAGCACACGATACGGTGGCTTCACATCCTTCAGCTTGGTCGTGATGGCATCGTCGGCGAACAGTTCCGTGGCGCGCGGCGAAAACGTGTAGAACTCCTTGTTCACGCTCCACAGGTCGAGCGCCACGACGGCGGCAAGCAGACCGGTCGCCACGGGCTTCGCGAGCTTGCCGCTCACCGTAAGCACGAGCACCGCCAGGCCAGCCACCGCGAAGAGCAGCAAACGCACGGCGCCACTCTGCAGATACGCGGCGTTGCCCACGACCGCCTCGTAGCGCTCGTTGATGGCGAGCGATTCGGCGAGTCCCTGCAACCCGCCCACTGCCCCGAGCAGCGCGACGAGAACCACGGCCCCACCCACACCAAGCACCGTCTTCAGGCTCACGGAGCGCGCGAACACGCGTTCGGCTCCCATGCCCGCGAGGAGGCACACGAAGAACGCCGGCAGGTAGAACACCATGCCCATGGCGCGAATCTTCTTGAGCAGCGGCAGGAACTCGTAGAACGGCCGGTAGAATGGCGTATGACCGGCGAACGACAGCAGGAGGAAGAAGAGCGCGAAGCCGGCGAGCGTGAGCGCCATCGTGCGGCGCGTTTTGTCACCGACAGCAAAGGCGGCCAGCACCAACGGCAGCGCCCCCATGTACTCGGTGTGGAACTTGATGGGGTTACTGCCCCAGTAGTGATCGAGCACGCCGTTGAACTGCGGCAGCAGCAGCGTGAACACTTCGCTGGGCGGCAGGGCGTAGCTGGTGGCGAATTCCCACCCCAGATCGGTGGCGCCGTCGGCGCGCGGCGAGAAGGGGATGTAGGCAAAGAACGGCATGACCTGCAACGCCGTGATGCCGAGTCCCACCGCCACGGCTCCTGCGGCGAGGGCCAGCGTAGGCAACGGCTTCACGTCGGCCGGCCGCTCGGGATCCCAGAATACCAGGTACAACGCCCACAGCCCCAACGCGAGCATCAGGAAGTAGGCCATGTGGTAGTGGCCCAGAATGATGAGCGCCACGGTGATGGCGAAGGCGCCGAACGCCCACGTCTTCTGATGGCGAATCGCGTTGAGCAGCACCCAGAAACTCAGCGGGGTGAGCGCCGACACGAACAGCTTCCCGTCGTGGCCAGGGCTCATCTGCGACGCCACGATGCCGGTGAGTTCGTAGGCGACGCCGGCCACGATGGCGGCTCCCCACCCGAGCCCCAGCGACCGTGCGAGGCGGTACATGAACCAGCCGGCGAGCACGAAATGCAGCGCCATGGCGTAAGTAATGGCGAGATCGGTGGGCATGAGCCACCGGAGCCACGCGGACGGATAGAAGATGTCGCCGTGCATGGCGCCGATGTACGGCAGCCCGCCGAACAGATACGGATTCCACTGCGGGATTCTGCCGGTCTCCTTGAACCACTCGGCGCCGAAGAGGCGGAACGAGTAGCCGGCGATGAACATGTCGGAGCGGCCGCCGCCGAACAAAATCTGTCCGGTGAACAGGGGCCACAGGAGCAGCAGCGCCGCCGCGGTGCACACCGCCAGCGCACCCAAGTGGGCGGTGGTGGCGGAGCCCGTCGCGGACGGACTAGTCGTCTGATCTCGAAGCATGCGGCAAATCTACCCGTCGGCAAGCGCGTGGGGGGAGACCGTCGCCTTCGAACAGTCCAGCGAACGATTCGCCGATGATCGCCGACTCCGGGAGCGGGTAAGCGCGCCATCGGCGGCCGTCAACAGCCGCGTCACCCGCTCCCCCATCACATCAGCGACCCGTCCCGGCCTTGGTGGCGGGAGCGATCGGCCGGTTGGGCACCACCGGTCCGTCCTTTTTCGTCGGGTACGTCTCCGCGAGGGTGTTGCCGTCGTACAGCCGGCCGTTCTTCATCACGTAGCGCACCGTGTTGGTATTGCGGAGATCGGCCAGCGGATCCTTGTCGAGGATCACGAGGTCCGCGAGCTTGCCCGCTTCGATGGAGCCGAGATCATTGGAGAGACCGATGTCGTTGGCCCCGATGATCGTCGCCACCTTCAGCGCTTCGTGATTGCTCATGCCGCCGCTGGCCATCGCCCACAATTCCCAGTGATAACCGAGCCCCTGGAGCTGTCCGTGGCTCCCGATGCCAAGCCGCCCGCCGGCGCGCAGAATCTTCGTGGCGTCGGCCGCGAGTTGCGGAAACACGTACTCCTCGTCGCGGAACCAGCCGCCCGCCGTGCCGCCGTTCGGCATACTCGCCATGCGACGACGCGTCTTGAGCGCCAGCTCTTCGTAGGCGGTGAAGCGCTGCAGCTTGGAATCGGCGTACGGATTCTCACGCGTGTAGAACCAGTTCTCGGCCCACGGGCCGCCGTAGTTCACGAGGAGCGTCGGCGTGTAGGCCCGCTTGGTGAAGGCCATGAAGCTCGCCACGTCGCTGCCGAGCGGCGTGATACCCATACTGTGCTCGAGCCCCGGGTATCCGTCGAGCGTTTCCGACAGATTGAGCTTCACATCGAGTGAGCCCTCGGTGGTGGGCATGAGCTGCTGTTCACGCGCCGCGGTGATGATCCACTGCCGCACCTGCCGCACGCCGGCGACGTACATCTTGATCGTCTTCGTGTCGTAGTACTGGCTGTAGCGCTTGAGCATACTGCGCGCATGCTCCTGATCGCGGATGTTGTCGGTGTTGAAGATGCCGGGGCCGGTGCTGTAGATGCGCGGGCCGATGATCTTGCCGGCGTCCACCATGTCCTGATAGGTGAGCACGTCGGTGGTCGCCGTCTGCGGGTCGCGCGTGGTGGTCACGCCGTACGCGAGGTTGGCGAGATAGGCCCACGGTTGCGTTTCGTGAATGGTGCCGCGTTCGGCGCGCAGGTGCGCGTGCGTATCCACGAAACCGGGGATCACCGTCGCGCCGGCGAGATCCATCTCGGTGGCACCTGCCGGCGCGGCAACCGTGCCGGACGCGCCCACCGCGGCGATGCGGTTATTGCGGATCACCACGTCACCCCGCGCGATGATCTCGTCGCCCTTCATCGTGACGAGCTTCGCGTTGCGCAGCACGACGGTCCCCACCGGGAGATCACGCGCGGCGCTCACGCGCACGCGCGTCTCGTTCGGCGTGTACGGCACGGGGCGCGCGCTCTCGGCGATCGTACTGTCGCGACGCGAGGCGGCGATGGCCGCATCCCGCGCGACCGCGGCGTCGAGGTCGTACACCACGTGCGCGTTGCCGATGCTCCAGTGCACGCGCTTGCCATCGGCCGACCAGGTGGGGAACTGTCCGCCGATATCGGTGAGCTTGCGCACGGGGAACGTGGCGTTGGCCGGCTCGGCGACGTTCACGGTGGCCTGCGTGCCGCGCGGCGGAATCACGACGGTGTAGAAGTCGCCGCCGATTTGCGCGAGGGCCGCGTCGCCGGTGGGCGAGGCGATCACCAGCTGGGCGGGCGGCCCCTGCAGCCCGGGCTCTTCACTGTTGATCTTCAGCGCCTCCATGTCGGAGAGCGTCAGTTCGGTATGGCCGTGGTCGTCGTCGATCGCCCCACCGGTGCCGGCCCCCACCACCCGCAGGTGCCGCTGTTCGTCGGTCCCATCCCAGCGGATGGAGACCAGCCCGTTGTTCGACGAAAGGAAGATGCGGGTGGAATCGCCGGTGAAGTGCGGCTTGCTGCGTCCGGCCGCGCGCGCAATCACCGTGGCGGCGCCGCCGTCGGGGCCGACCGGGGTGGCGGCGTACCACACCAGTTCCGTCGTCCCGGTCACGCCCGTCTGGTCACGACGTCCCTGCGCGGGGGTGCGCATGGCAACGATGCGGGCGCCGTTGGCCGAGAACACCGGCATGCGCACGGCGGCCCCGCCGCTGCTGACCGGCACGATGCGGGTGGGACGTCCCGGCGTGAGCGTCGCTTTGTGCAGGCGACCGCCCTGCTCCGTCCAGGTGACGAACGCGAGCGCCTTGCCGTCTGGCGACCAGGCCGGCTCCGCCTCGATGGCGTCGAACGTGCTGACCCGTCGCGGCGTACCACCCGGCCAGTCCATGACATAGAGCTTGTCCATCGCCACGAAGGCGAGCTGCTTGCCGTCGGGGCTCGGGACGCCGTCGCGGATCTGGCGCGCGGTGAAGGTGCTGCTGTCGCTGATGGGATAGTTGAAGGCGAGTTCGGGGCCGACCTCGACCTGCGCCTGCACACGGAAGGGGATCTCCTGCTGTCCACTGCCATCCACCGCCACGCGCCACAGCTTGTTGCCGTAGCTGGCAACGAGTTCCTTCGAATCGGGGGTGAAACTCATCCCCGGCAGGGCGTCCATGGGCGCACGCGATTCCATTTCGTCGCGCTGCGTGGGGTAGGCCAGCCATCGCTCGTCGCCGGTGGCCAGATCGCGGATCCGCAGCCCGGTCTTGTCCTCGTAGCGCGAGCCGTACACGAGCCACTTGCCGTCGGGGCTCAACGTGGGGCGCACCGCCGACCCGTAGCGCGACGACATGGGCTCACGATCGCCTGATTCGCGGTCGTACGACCAGATCTGGTATTGCGGGAACTGCGAGTTGTAGTTCCACGCGCCGGTGCGCTGGGTGTAGTACACGAACCGGCCGTCGGCGGTGAAGGCCGCACCGGCCTGCTGTACCGCGGCCCCGGCAGCGGCGTTGGCCGGCGCCGTGTACAGCGGCACACCCGCCCCGCCCTGCACGTGATACATCCACAGGGTGGGCAGGCCGCCGCGAAACCCGCCCTTGCTGGCGACGATGTACTTGCCATCGGGCGAGTATTCCGGCGAGAGGTACACGTTGGTCCGCCCCCGCGTGACCTCCTTCACGTCGCGCGTCGCGAGGTCGAGCACGTGCACGTTGTCGGCGCCCTGCCGGTCGGAGACGAACACGACCGACTTGCCATCGGGGCTGAACCGCGGCTGCGCATCGTAGGCGAGCCCGGTCGTGAGCCGCACGGCGTCGCCGCCGGCGATGGGGAGCAGATAGAGATCGCCGAGCATATCGAAGACCAGCTGCCGGCCATCGGGACTCACGTCGATGGAGAGCCACGTCCCGTCGCGGGTGTCGAGGGAAAAGCGCCGGGTGGCTTCGAGGGGCAGCGGACGCGCTGCGGCACCGCGAGCGGCCGGAGACGGCACGGGCGCCTGGGCGCCGAGGGGGAGTGCCCCGAAGGGGAGTGCCCCAAAGGAGAGCGCTCCGAAGGAGAGTGCCGCGAGGAAGGCGACACCGAGCGGGAGAGGACGCAGGCGCACGAGGGCTCCAAATGGAAACGGGACGGTCGCGATCGCGACGCGGTCAGGCCGACGCCACAGAAGCTGAAGGCCGGCGGGCAGCCCAGCAAGCACGGCCCGCCGGCGAGGGACGGCCGCGGGCGAACGCTTGCCGATCGTCTCCCCGGGGTGCACTATCGGGGGATCGTCCCGCATTCTGTCGCTCCGTCCCGTTCACCGGACACATGGCGGCGTTTCGCTCACCGGGACGAGCAGCAGCCCCCATGCAGCACGGTGCGCAGCAGCGCGCCACATCGCGGTTCCCGAGTTCCCTCCCCGTCCAGCCCGGACGGGTCCGTCCCGCAGTACGAAGACTTCAGGAGAGGTGCGGATGCTCTGTTCACGTACGTGGAGTCGGGCGATGACGGCATGTGCCGTCGTTGCCAGCCTGCTCGTGTCTCCCTTCGGGCCAGGCGGCCCTGCCCACGCACAAGGTGCCACCGGCACCATCCGTGGCCGGATCACCAATACCGCGGGCAACGCGGTGTCCAACGCGCAGGTGTTCGTCGTGGGCACCCAGAACGGCGGGCAGTCCGGGGCGGATGGTGGCTACACCATCACCCGGGTCAACGCCGGTTCGACGACGGTGCGCGTGCGCATGATCGGCTACGAGCCGATCGAAAAGGTGGTAACGGTCGCGGCCGGCCAGACGGCGACCGCCGACTTCGTCCTCAAGACCTCGCCTATTTCGCTCGACCAGGTGGTCGTGACGGGGACGGCCGGTTCGGCCCGCAAGCGTGAAGTCGGCAACTCCATCGGCCAGGTCTCCACCAAGGACCTGCCCGAAGTCCCGACCAACGTGTCCAACCTGCTCGCGGGCCGCGTGGCCGGCGTGCAGATCTCGGGCGGCACGGGTAACGCGGGTAGCGGCAGCTCGATCCGTCTGCGCGGCGCCACATCGCTGGCGCTCAGCAACCAGCCGCTCATCTACGTGGACGGTGTGCGTACGCGTTCGGACGAATATCCGCGCAACGGCATCTTCCAGGGCGCCACGCAGCGCGGTGCCAACTCCTACGGCAGCCCGCTCAACGACATCAACCCCGACGACATCGAGCGCATCGAAGTCGTGAAGGGCGCCGCCGCCACGACCCTGTTCGGCACGGACGCCGCGGCCGGCGTGATCCAGATTTTCACGAAGCGCGGTTCGCAAGGCGCGCCCAAGTGGACGACGCAGGTGAACTCGGGCTTCCAGCGGTTGCAGAAGTTCGGCACCGACTCCGTGCCGCTGCTCAACATGGATCCGTTCGTGCGTGACGGTGGCCGACTGGGCATGCAGGCGCAGGTGGCCGGCGGCACCCAGAACAACGTGAAGTACCTGTTCTCCTTCGGCGCCGACAACAGCGACGGCGTGCTGCAGCTCGACAACGAGCGCAAGTACCAGCTGCGCACGAACGTCGATTTCAGCCCGATGAAGAACATGCAGTTCAGCTGGAACACGGCGTACAACAACTCGCTCATCACGCAGACGCCGGCCGGTAACAACGCGCAGGGTGTCACGCTCAACGCGTTCCGCCAGAACCGTAACTACTTCGGCAACGCCAATCCGGACACGATCAAACTGGTGTACCAGCAGCAGCTGAACACCAACATCGATCGCCTGCTCATGGGCGCCACCACCACGTGGACCCCGTTCGAGCGCTTCTCGAGCCGCCTCGTGCTCGGCTTCGACCGCTCGGCGCTGGAAAACCGCAACGTGCGCCCCTACGGCTTCCCGGGCGCCGTCACCGGCATCATCCAGAACCAGATCTGGCAGAACAAGATCATCAGCCTCGACTGGGCGAACAACTACGAGCTGCAGATCACGGACGACTTCAAGGCCACGCTGTCGGCCGGTACGCAGTACATCAACTCGCTCGTGAGTGACGTAGTCGCCTACTCGGAGAACTATCCGGCGCCCACCAACCCCACGGTGGCTTCGGGTTCGCTGCGCAACGCCGACGAAAACCGCCTGAAGAACATCACCGGCGGTGCCTTCAGCCAGGCGCTCTTCGGCTTCAAGGACAAATACTTCTTCACCGTGGGCGCGCGCGTCGACGGCAACAGCGCCTTCGGCGAAAGCTTCGGCTTCCAGACCTACCCCAAGGCCTCGGCCTCGTGGGTCGTGTCCGACGAAAGCTTCTGGAGCGAGAAGTTGGGCACGCTCAAGATGCGTGCCGCCTACGGGCAGGCCGGCCGTGCGCCGACCGCCTTCGCGGCCGTGCAGACGTGGAACCCGGTGGGTTGGGGTACCGCGCCGGCCGTGCGCCCGCTCAATCTCGGTGACCCGAACCTCGGCCCCGAGCGTACCACTGAAACGGAAATCGGCCTCGACAACACGCTCTTCGATGGCCGCCTCAGCGTGGACTTCACGTGGTTCAAGGCGGTCACCGACGACGCGCTGTTCTTCGTGCGCAACATGCCGTCGAACGGCTTCCTCAACAGCTCGCTCGGCAATGCCGGCAAGATTCAGAAGAGTGGCATCGAAGCGGCCATCAGCGCCACGCTGCTCGAGATGACGAATCTCGACGTGAAGGCCGGGCTCAACGTGAGCACCAACCAGAGCAAGGTACTCAGCCTTGGTGGTGCGCCGTCGTTCAGCGTGGGCAACTTCGGCTGGGTGATCGAAGGCCAGCCGGCCCCGGTACTGCGTGGCCGCTTGATCAAGAACGAGGACGAGATCGGCGCCGCGATCGACACGGTCACCAACCACACGTTCGGACCGGCGCAGCCCACGCTCATCCTTTCGCCGTCGCTCAACATTACGACGTGGAAGGGAATCAGCATCTCGGCCCGCGGTGAATACCAGGGTGGCGCCTACATCAACGAAGACGCCTCGTTCCAGGCGCTCTCGCGCTCGGTGCTGTGGCCCACCTGCACGCGTGCGTATTCGGCGATCGCCGCCAACCAGCCGCTCACCCCGCGCGAACGCCTCACCTGCATCCCGGCCAACGCGCGTCAGGACATGTTCATTTTCCCGGCGGACTTCTTCAAGATCCGTGACATCACGGTCACCGTACCGCTGGGCAAGCTCATCCCGCACACGGCGAGCAGCTCGCTCGTGCTGTCGGCGCAGAACGTGTTCCGCAAGAACATCGGCATGCCGCTGTTCGACCCCGAAATGTCGGGCAACGACGGCTTCAATGCCGGTGTGCGCTACATCTCCGAGCACATTCCAGCGCCCGCGTTGTTCCTGACCTCCCTGCGCATCTCGTTCTGAGGCCCACGACCATGACGATGAACCTTCGCGCCTTCGCGCGCACCGCTCCCGTCGCGGCCCTGGCTCTTGTTGCCGGTTGCGATCTCAAGGTGACGAACCCCGGCCCTGTTCAGGCGGCCTTCCTCAACAACCCCGCGGCTCTCACGGCCATCGTGAACGGTGCGGGGCGAGACCTGGGCGAGGCACTCAATTGGACCGCCTACACCGGCGGCGCCGTCACAAAGGAAGTGCTCCCGGCCGGTTCGACCGCGGCCTTCGGCATCTCGGTGCGGCAGCAGTTGGGCATTCTGTCCAACGACGACGGCGGTGACTGGTGGAACCAAGCCCAGCGCGCGCGCTGGACCGCCGAATCGGGCGTCAAGCGCATCAAGGAGGTACTGGGCACCAGCGCCAGCAACAGCGCCACGCTCGCGCAAGCGCTCATCTGGACCGGATTCTCCAACCGTCACCTGGCCGAGAACTTCTGCGACTGCGTGATCGACGGTGGACCGAAACAGGCGTACACCGTCTATCTCGATCGTGCCGAAGCGGCGTTCACGGAAGCCATCACCGTCGCGACCGCCGCCAACAACACGTCGCTGCGTGACATTGCCACGGCCGGTCGTGCCTCGGTGCGCCTGCTCAAGGGCAACCTGTCCGGTGCTTCCACCGATGCCGGCGCGATCACGAGCAACACGTTCGTGTACCGGATGCCGTACTACGTGAATACGGTGGACCAGTACAACCGCATCTACTGGGCGTCGGCCAACCAGCCGTATCGCGCCCACACCGTGTGGGGCACGTACTACGATAACTACCGCCGCACGTCGCGTGATCCGCGCGTGCCGTACGACTCGAGCCTCACGGTGCGTTTCGGTGACGCTGCGGTAACGAGCCTCGGCGGCCAGGTGCGCTGGTACTTCCAGACCAAGTACCCGGCGCGTGAGTCGAGCATCAACCTCGTGAGTGGCTGGGAAATGCGCCTCATCGAGGCCGAAGCGTTGCTGGTGGGTGGTGACGTGGCCGGCGCGATGACGAAGCTGAACGTGCGTCGCCTTGCGCTGAACCTCACGCCGTGGACGGCCAGCAACGCCACCGAGGCGTGGACGGCGCTCAAGCGCGAGCGCGGCATCGAGCTCTGGCTCGAAGGGCGTCGCATGGGTGACTTCCGCCGCTGGAAGGCGCTCAATCGCCCGGGCGATCAGGAAGACATGACGGGTCGCGATCTCTGCTTCCCGATTCCGCTCTCGGAACTCGAGACGAATCCGAATCTGCGCTGAGTCTCGAACGACAGAACGAAACGGCCGCCGGATGCATCTGCATCCGGCGGCCGTTTCGCATCGGCGTGCCGATCAGCGTCAGAACTCGAAGTTCAACCCGATCGAGGGGAGCAGCCCGATGTTCTCACTGGGTTCGGCACGGCGCAGTCGCGGGTTCCACACGGGCGCCGTACTGTTGGCGCGGTTGGTGACGTTCTGCGCGTCGAAGAAGGCGATGAACTGCCGGTTGGCGAGCAGAAAGCGTCGATCGATGCGCAAGTCCGCCGCAAAGAACAGCGGGACGCGCTGCGAGTTGTACCGTGAAAAGTCCAACGTGCCGGCAGCGGCGCCCGTTTCGACCCACGGGGTATATGGCAAGCCACTCGAGGTTCGCACGCGCGTGGCCACTTCCCACTTGGCATTCGGGCGCCAGCCCAACACGGCGTTGGCGAGGACCGGTGTGTCGAAGGCCCCACGTGTGCGCACGCCGTTCACGCCGGCGAACTGCGTGCGATTCACGCTCGCGCTGACCTGCCCGTAGAAGGGCGAGGCGCCAAGCTTCTTTTGTAGAAACAACTCGACCCCGTACGCCGTCCCCGTGCCGGTACTCTGCAGCGGCTCGAGTCCGAATGGAATATCGGTGGTGGCGTCGTCGAACCCGCCGGGACTCAACACCGCCTGCGGACGGAATCGCCGCGCGGGATAGTCGCCGTAGCGCTTGCCGTACACTTCGAGCTGTACCTTGAGTTCACTGCCCACCAGGCGCGTGATGCCCGCTACCAGCTGATCGGCCCGGAAGGGCTTCAGCCGCGCGGCATTGCCGGCGTCACCCACGAGCCAGATGTAGCTGGGCGCCTGCCAGTAGCGGCCCCCCGACACGGAGAGCGTGGTGGCTTCGTTCACCTGCCAGTTGCCACTCAGGCGCGGTGCGACGCGCACGGCGTTGCCGAGAAACGGGTACCAGTCCCCACGCACTCCCCCCGACAGGCGCAGCCGGGGCGTGGTCTGCCAGGTGGCCTGCACGTAGCTCCCGTTCCGCAGCGCCGTGAAGCTGGTATCCACGCGCAACGGCTGTGCGGCCCCCGCTGCGTCGCGACGCGTGAAGCCGGCGAGGGTGGCGTCGTAGCGGAGCTGGCTCGCGTACTTGAAGATCGTGCCCGTTTCCACCTCGAGGCGGCGTGACGCCAGCACCGTCACGTCGGTGCGCAGCGAGTTCTCGCCTTCACCGGATCGACTTTCGAGAATCGGCACCAGCAGACTGTCGCGTTGCGCCGTGACGTAGCGCGTGTACGTGCGCCCCAGCGTGGTGGTGACCACACCGCGTCGGATCAACCGCTTCCACGTGAGGCCGCTGAAGTACTGGTCCTGCGCCGGCGCGAGGACCTGCGAATTGTTGACCCGATTGGAGTCCGTGGTGTTGTCGAACGAGATGGTGCCGCGCGCGCCGATGGTGAGCAGACTGAATGCGTCGCGCTGGTTGGGGCGCCACGTGGCCTTCACCGTGGCGTCGGTGTAGCGCGGCAGGAAGCTGAGCCCGATCGCCTTGAACAGCAGGTCGAGATAGCTCTGCCGAACGTTCGCGATGAACGACCCCTTGTTGCCGAGCGGCCCCTCGAGCACCGCCCCCACCTGCGTGGCGGCCACGTTGAGCTCACCGGCCACCCGCTCACGATTGCCCTCGCGCAGCGTGATGGTGGTGGCCGACGACGTGCGGTCACCCAGCCGTGCGCCGAAGCCACCGGCCGAGAGCGAGGCACTCTCGACGAAGCGGATGTTGATGAGCGAGATGGGACCGCCGGTGGACCCCTGGGAGCCGAAATGATTGATGTTCGGCACTTCGATGTTGTCCACCACGAACAGATTCTCGAACGGGGCGCCGCCGCGCACGATGATGTCGTTGCGGGCGGCACTCGTCACGCCCACGCCGGGGGCGATGGAAATGGCGCGCAGCACGTCTTCCTGCGCACCGGGCTGCCGGCGCACTTCTTCGGCATCGTACCGCTGCGTGGACACCGGCGTGGACGCGGGCATCTGCGCGGGGAATGCTTCCGGGCGCACCGTGACCGCCTCGAGCTGCACGTCGATCGCGCGCAGCGCGACTGTCACTTCGGCCGGCTTGGCGGGGGAGACCGCGATGTCGCCGCGTTGCACGGGCGCGAAGCCGAGCCGCCGAACCTCGATGGTGGCGATGCCCACACGCACGCCGCGGAGCGTGAACCGCCCGGCGGCGTCGCTCTGTACAGCCCCCTCCTGCCCCACCACGCGGATGCTGGCGCCGGCGACGGGCGCTTCGGTCACGGCCTCGACGACCCGGCCAGTGATGGTACCGGTGGCGGATACCGCTTGCGCGGATACCGCTTGAGCGGCGACGCGCCCCGGCTGCATACCGTGCGCGAGGAGGAGCCCAAGAGCGACAAGGACGCGCATGATGCCGAGTTCCGACGTTGGGGTGGCCGACGCCGGCGACGGCACGCCTACGACGGACTACGGTACCAGCAGGGCCGCTTCAATGTCTTTCGTCAGCGACTCCGGAGTCGCCGTGGGGGCATAGCGGGCCACGACCGTGCCGTCACGCCCCACGAGAAACTTGGTGAAGTTCCACTTCACGGCCGTCGTGCCCAACACGCCGGGCTCCGACACCTTGAGCCAGGTCCACAGCGGATGGGCATGATCGCCGTTCACTTCGAGCTTCGACGACAGCGGGAACGTCACGTCGTAGCGGCTGCTGCAGAACGCGCCGATCTCGGCTTCGGTGCCCGGCTCCTGGTGACCGAACTGGTCGCACGGGCAGCCGATGATGGTCAGCCCGCGCGCTTCGTAGCTGCGCCAAAGCCGTTCGAGTCCGGTGTACTGCGGTGTGAATCCGCACATGCTCGCGACATTCACGAACAGCACCACACGCCCCTTGAAATGGGAAAGCGGCATGGGCGAGCCGTCGAGCGCAATGAGGTCGAAATCAGTGATGTTGGCCATGCGGCAAATTTCACACGACCGGCGCACGAATGGCACTGGCCCTCAATGCTCAGCAATACTCAGGGGAGCCGGAGGGGGCATGTTGGGAGTAGTTTAGGGCCATGCGAGTTTCTTCTGCTTTCGCCGTCTTTCTGACGATCGCCGCGTGTGCCGGGCCGACCGCCCATGCCCAACCCGCCGCGCCGCGCGCCGGGGCGGGAAAGAGCAAGGCCGGCGCCCCCGCCACGGCCAGCGGCCTCACCGGCAGCTATGCCGGCACGGCGACGGTCCCGCTGGGCGACAGCACCATTGTGGTCCCGGTGAGTTACGTCTTCACGGGCACCGCGCCCGCGATCACTGGCACCGCCATGGTCCCCGGTCAGGGATCGGGCACCATCAGCCAGGTGGCGCGCGACGGCGCCAAGGTGCGCTTCCGGGTGACCGCGGGTGAGGGGAAACTGCTCGAACACGAAGGGACCGTGGCCGCCAACGGGTCCATCGAAGGCTTCGTGAATCTCGACGGTAAGCCCGTGGCCAAGTTCAAGATCGCGCCGGCCGCCCTGCCCGCCAAACCGGCGGCACCGGCCGCCGCGAAGCCGCGCGGGGGCCAATAGCGGCTGCGACGCGCGACGGCGGGACGTCGCGGATCAGCCGGCCTCGGGGCGCTCGAATTGCAGCACCTGGAACGCCGCGTTGGACACCAGACAGTAGGCTGCAAAAAAGTAGAAGCCCGGCCCCGCCACCGCCGACAAATTGGCGGTGCCCTTGGCCACCAGCAGCGCGATGAGCATCCCCACGGCGAACACGTCGGCCATCGACCACTTGCTCAGCGCCTGCACGAACCGGTACAGCCGGTACGACCAGTCGGTACCGCGACCGGCAACAATGGGGACGAGCAGTGCGGCCTTGGTGACCGGCACCATGATGCTGAAGAGCAGGATGAGTCCTGCCACGAAATCGTTCCCCGAACCATGCAGACTGCGGATGGCGCCCACCACGCTCCGCGTCTCGTTGGTGAGTTCACGTTCGCTACCGAACAGTTCGATCGTGGCGCGGATGGTGAGGACAGGCTCCACCAGCCCGGGCCACAGCAAGCCGAGCGAGACGAGGGTGAGCGCAATCGCGAGCAGATTTCGTTTCGACATGGCCCAAGGGTAGCGTGCCGTCCGGCTATTGGACACCCGCCGGTGGGCGGCCGTACCTTGCGCGGATGGTTCCGGTTTTTCTTTCCCGAGGGGCACACCGTGCGTGTCGCGCCCTGCTCCTGCCCGCGGCGCTGCTGCTGGGTTCGTCCCTCCCGCGGGTGCTCGCTGCCCAGACACCCACCGTCCCCGAGCCCAGCGAGGCGAACCGCAAGCGGCTCGTGGCGCGGCGCACCACGGCGCGGCTGCTCATCGACGGCAAGCTCGACGAGGCCGATTGGCGCAATGCGCCCGTGGCCGGCGACTTCGCCCAGGCCCGTCCCAATTACGAACCCACCACGCGCTACCCCACCGAGGTACGCGTGCTCTTCGACGACGAGAACCTGTACATCGGCGCGTTCAACCGCGACAGCGCCGGTATGAAGTCACTGCGCATGCCCGACCTGCGCCGCGACTTCGAGCCGCCCGAGAACGATGTCTTCGGCGCGAGCATCGGACCGCTCGGCGACAAGCGTACCGTGCTGCAGTTCTCCACCACGCCACTGGGGTCACAGGCCGACGTGCAGGCGTTCGACGGCGGTGATGCGTTCAACTTCAACTGGGATGCGTTGTGGAAGGTGCGTACCACGCGCGCCGACAGTGGCTGGACGGCGGAGTTCTCCATTCCGTGGCGCTCGTTGCGCTACGCGCCGGGACTCACCAGCTGGGATATCAACTTCGTGCGCAACACGCGTCGTGTCGCGCAATGGAGCGCGTGGATGCCGTATCCCCGCCAGCTCTCGTCGTGGCGCATTACCTATGGCGGTATTCTCGACTCCATCACGCCACCGCCACCGCGCACCAACATCCGCATCCGCCCCTACGTGCTCGGCACGAGTGTCACCGACCGCGCGAGCAAGGCGTTCAACGGTCGCACGGGTGACGTGGGCGGTGAGGTGATCTGGGCGCCGTCGGCGAACAGTCTCCTCGAAGCCACGGTGAACACCGACTTCGCGCAGGCCGACGTCGACCGCCAGGTGGTGAATCTCACGCGCTTCAGCGTCTTCCTGCCGGAACGCCGCCAGTTCTTCCTCGAAAATGCCGACCTGCTCAACGCCGGAGGCCTTGGTGCCGGCACCATTGGTGGGATCGGGGGCGTGTCCGGGCGTTACTTCGTGCAGCCCTTCTTCACGCGCCGCATCGGGCTGGGGGACGACGGGACCCCACAACCCATCGACGCCGGCATGCGCTACGCCTTTCGCTCGGGGCGCACCACCGCGGGTGCCCTCGCCATGCGGCAGGCGGCGCTGGGCGCACAGGGCGCAACAACGTTTGGCGTGGTGCGCGGCAGCCAGTTCTTTGGCCGAGCCACGCGCCTGGGTGCCACGGCAGCGCTGCGCGATGGCACCGTGGCGGGACCCGATGGCATCCTGACCGACCGCCGCAACACGATGGTGGCGTTCGACGCGCTCACCCGCATCGGTGAACTGACCCAGTTCACCGGCATGGTCTCGGCCTCCACGGAAAACGGGCGGACCGGCCTCGCGGCGACCTACGGCATTAACCGCAACACCGCCACGCTGCTCACCGGCGTGCTCGGCGCCGTGGTCAGCAAGGACTACAACCCGCAGATGGGATTCGTCTCGCGGCCCGACGTGGTGATGACCAACCCCTTCGTCACGTGGACCCTGCAGCCGAAACGGCTCCCGAAGTCGGTGGTATGGCTCCGCCATGGGCCCAATGCGATCGCCTTCAACGATCCGCAGTCAGGTGATCTGCAGGAAGCCAACGTGACGTACACGGGCGAACTGCTCTTTAGGAATGGCGCGACCATCACGCCCGCCCTCGAGTACAACGTGCAGCGCCCCAACCTGCCGGTCACGCTCTTCCCCTCGGTCCGCATCGCGCCGGGTCAGTACGACTACACCCGCCTCGGCATCACCCTCAAGAGTGACCAGAGCGCAAAACTGGCCGCGCAGCTCGTGGCGACCTCCGGCGCGTTCTTCGATGGTTCCCTCGATCGTGCGGAACTCACCACCCGGTGGTCGCCCACACCGTACGTGTCCGTTCGTGGCAGCTACGAAATCAACCGGCTCCGGTCGCTCGGCGCCCGCGACTCCAACTTCGTCACGCACCTCGCCGGCCCCGAAGTACGCGTGTACCTCAACCCGCGCGTCCAGTGGAGCGCGTTCTACCAGTACAACACGGCCATCGAGCGCGCCTCACTCAATGCGCGTTTCAGCTGGGAATTCCTGCCGCTGTCATTCCTGTACGTGGTGTACAACGACCGACAGGCTGTGCAGGGTGGCAATACGCCGATGGCCCGCTCCCTCATCGTGAAACTGAGCTGGCTCGGTCAACTCTGAGCGACCCCGGTCGTGCGCGGGTAGAGAATCATCTGCGTGCACCGGAAGAGGGCGAGGGTCCTCCCGGATTCCTTGTGCGTGACCACCGCATCCCACACCTGCGTGGTGCGGCCGGTGTGCGCGACGACGGCCCGGCAGAGGATCGTACCATCGCGCGTGGTGCCCAAGTGATTCGTCTTGAGTTCCACCGTGGTGAAGCCATCGGCCCCATCGGGAAGCGTGGCCATGCACCCGAAGCCGGCGCAGGAGTCGGCAAACGTGACCACGGCACCCGCATGCAGATAGCCATTGGGAGCCATGAGCTCGCGTCGCACCTCGCATTCGGCGTGA
>DCZC01000229.1:7837-9065 GCA_002331565.1 Gemmatimonas sp. UBA2094 | reverse complement strand
CGTGCGCCACGTGCGTGAAGTGCATCCCGATGTGCGAAGGGAAGAACCCCTTGGCGCGTGCGTTGGCCTGTTCCGCGTTCATCATTGGCACAAGTTCTCGGCGCATCGCGGCACTGTCAACGCGACAGGACCACGGCGGTCCCCCAGGCTTCCCGTGAAGAGTGGACAGCGCACACGGCTGGCGATACATCAGAAGAGCCGTTTTCCCGATCCCAACCCATGCCGATGCCACGCCTCTTCACACCTGCCCGCCTCGCCGCGCTCATCGCCCTCGCGAATGCGATCATGCCCGGTCCGCAGGCGCTGCTCACAGCGCAGCGCCCCACCCGGCCCACCGCGCCGGCAACGGCCGCACCCGCAGCTGCCGGGAACGCGTCGTCCACCACAGTGGATTCTGTGGCTCTCACGGGGGTCAAGGTGCGAATGCTGGGCCCCTTCCGGGGGGGGCGATCCACCGCCGTGAGCGGTGTGCCCGGTCAGCCACATGCTTTCTACATGGGCAGCACCGGCGGGGGGCTGTGGCATACCGATGATGCCGGCGTGACCTGGCGCAATGTATCGGACGGCTATTTCGGCGGGGCCATCGGCGCCGTGGCGGTGGCGCCGGGCGACCCGAACGTGGTGTACGTGGGCGAAGGCTCCGTCGACCTGCGCGGGAATACCTCCATGGGGCGCGGCGCGTGGCGTTCCACCGATGGCGGTCGCAGCTGGCAATCGATCGGACTCCGGAACGCGGGACAGATCGGCCGCATCCAGGTGCATCCGGGCAATGCCGATGTGGCGTATGCCGCGGTGCTAGGACGCCCGTTCGGGCGCAGCGCAGACCGCGGCGTGTACCGCACCCGCGACGGCGGCCGCACGTGGGAGAAGGTCCTGTTCCTCAACGACTCCACCGGCGCATCCGACATCGCCATGGACCCGAAGAATCCGCGCATCCTCTACGCCGCCATGTGGCGCGCTGAGCGAAAGCCGTGGACGATGATCTCCGGATCGTCGGAGGGTGGCATCTGGCGCTCCACCAACGGTGGGGACACGTGGACGAAGCTCGGTGGCGGTCTTCCCACGGGGCTGACCGGCAAGATCGGCCTCACCGTGTCGGCGGCCAATCCGCGGCGGGTGTGGGCGATCATCGAAGCGGAGCCCGCGGGCGGTGTGTACCGCAGCGATGACGGCGGCGCCACCTGGACACGCACCAACAGCGAGAACAAGCTGCGGCAGCGCGCCTGGG
>DCZC01000229.1:7352-7651 GCA_002331565.1 Gemmatimonas sp. UBA2094 | reverse complement strand
CGCCGATCCCGACGAGGAAAACGTCGTGTACGCCCTGAACACGTCGCTGTACCGCAGCATCGACGGAGGCGTCACGTTCAGTGAGATCGCCGTGCCGCACGGCGACGTGCATGACCTGTGGATCAACCCCGCAGACAAGCGCCTCATGATCGTGGCCGACGACGGCGGTGCGCAGGTCACGCTCAATCGAGGTCGCACCTGGTCCAGCTACTGGAACCAGCCCACGGCCGAGTTCTACGACGTCATCACGGACAATCGGTTCCCGTATCGCGTGTACACGGCGCAGCAGGACAACAACA
>DCZC01000229.1:5658-7182 GCA_002331565.1 Gemmatimonas sp. UBA2094 | reverse complement strand
ACGGCGCAGCAGGACAACAACACCATCAGCGTCCCGAGCTGGTCGTCATCCAACTCACTGCATCCATTCGCCGACTACCGGTATGCCTCCGGCTGCGAGACGGGGCCGGTCGCACTCCACCCCGATCATCCCGACGTGCTCTGGGGCGGCTGCTACGGTGGCGCCATCAACCGCTGGGACACGCGGACCGATGAGCGGCGCAACGTGATCGTATATCCGCAGCTCCAGCTCGGTCAGGCGGCGAAGGATCTCACCTACCGCTTCCAGTGGGTGGCCCCGATCGTCGTATCGCGCCATGACCGCAACGTGGTGTACCACGGGTCCCAGTATCTGCTGCGTACGCGTGACAATGGCATGACGTGGGACCGCATCTCTCCCGATCTCACCACGAACACCCCGGCTCATCAAGTGGCCGCCGGTGGCCCCATCAACAACGACGTGACGGGCGTCGAGATTTTCAATACGATCTTCGCCGTGGCCGAAGACCGCGCCGACGCCAAGACACTCTGGGTCGGCACCGACGATGGTCGCCTGCACATCACGCGCAACGGCGGGTCGTCGTGGACCGAGATCACTCCGCCGGGGATGCCGAGGTTCGGCACGGTGGAAGAGATCGCGCTCTCGTCGCATCAGCCGGGACGTGCCTACGTGGCGGTGCAGGCCTACCGACTCGACGACTTCACGCCATATCTCTGGCGCACCGACGACTATGGTCGCAGCTGGACGCGACTGACCGACGGTACCAACGGCATTCCCGCCGATCATCCGCTGCGCTCGGTAGCCGAGGATCCGAAGCGCGCCAACCTCCTCTACGCGGGCACCGAGTACGGACTGTTCGTGTCGTTCGACGGGGGCAAAGGCTGGCAGCGCATGCCGGGTCGCTTGCCCATTACGCCCATTGCCGATCTTGAGGCCCGCCACGACGACCTCGTGATCTCGACGCAGGGTCGCGCCCTCTGGATCGTCGATGATCTTGCCCCGCTGCGCGAGCTGTCGCCTGCCATCGTCGCCTCGTCGGCGCATCTGTTCACGCCGACGGATGTGGTACGTGCCCAGCGTGGCGGTGAATCGTTCGACCCCACGCCGGAAGTGCCCGATCCCGCCGATAACGGCGCCTCCATTCACCTCTGGCTTGGCGCCAATGCCACTGCGCCGGTCACGCTCGAAATTGTCGATACCCAGCGCCGCACGGTGCAGCGGTATAGCAGCGACAGTGCCGCGGCGCGTATGGCGCAGACGCGGCGCCTGCCCACCACGCGCGGGCTGCATCGCGTGGTATGGGACATCACGTATCCCGGCCCGATGCGTGTGGAAGGCGTGGTCACCTGGGGGTATCTGGGCGGTGTGAAGGCACCCCCAGGCGACTACGAGGCGGTGCTCACGGCGAACGGCGTGACGATGCGCAAGCCGTTCAAAGTGCTCCCCGACCCGCGCCTCACCACCGTCACGGCCAGCGATTATGTGGAGCAGTTCCGCGCCGCCAGCGCGGTGCGTGACTCCATGAATGCGCTCAACACCACACTC
>DCZC01000229.1:4952-5413 GCA_002331565.1 Gemmatimonas sp. UBA2094 | reverse complement strand
GCGCTCGCAGCGCTGGCCGACACCCTTGCAGCCAAGCTCGCGCGCCTCGAAGTGCAGCTCACGCAGGTAAAGAGCCGGAGCGGACAGGACCCCATCCGCTTTGCGGGGCAACTCGATAACCAGTGGGCAGAGCTGTACGGCAACCTGACCGGCACCAACGGCTACATCAACGGGGGGGTGGACGGTCGCCCTACCAAGGGAGCCGCTGAGCGGGTGGCCGAGCTGTCCGCCCGCTGGAAGGTGTTGCGCACCGGTTGGCAGGAGATCCTCGACAAGGACATCCCGGCGCTCAACGCGGCGGCCGCACAACTCAAGCTCGGTGCGATCGCGGTGCCCGCGCGCACGATCATTCCCTGAAGATCAGGGAGCAGCAGGTGACGGCGCCTTCGGCTTTCGCGAGTTCGTCGGCAGGGACCGTCACCACGTCGTACCCGAGCGCTCGCATCGCCGCGAGCGTTCGC
>DCZC01000229.1:2346-4775 GCA_002331565.1 Gemmatimonas sp. UBA2094 | reverse complement strand
GCCGCGAGCGTTCGGGGATAGGCTTCGGCGTAAAGCAGCCGCTCGCCCACACGCACCACATTGGCGCCCATCGGCTCGTCCGGGTGTACGGCGTGCGCCGTCAGCGGCGCAAAGGCCGCAGGCTCGACCCACATGGGGTTATGCAGCACGGCGCCGTCGTCGAGTGCCGTGGCCGCGGTCTTGAGGTGCAGACAACCGCGCACCTCGACCGGTATCACTTCGTAGCCGAAGGGGGCCGTCAGCGCCGCCAGCTGCGCGATGCCGTCGTCATTGGAGCGGGCCGTGCGCCCCACGAAGATGCGGCGGCCCGCCACGAGGACGTCGCCGCCGTCGAGCGTGCCTGGGGCGGCGATGGCACGCAGTTCACGATGCGGCTCAAGCGCCAGCGCCACCGCCTGCGTTTCGCCGCGACGACTCTCCGCGCCAGGGCGCGTGATGACCGCCATCTCATCCAGCACCACGGCCGTGTCTTCGATGAACACCGCATCGGGGTGCTCCGGCGCGGGGGCGACGCGCTGCACGGCACACCCTAACCGTCGCAGTGCGTCTTCGTAGCGGGCATGCTGCGCCACGGCCCGATCCACCTGTATCGGCGTGCGCGCCACGTGCGTGAGTTCGCAGGCGGCCAGGCTCGGGCTGACAGCACGCGTGAAGGCCATCCAGGACATGTCCAGTACGATGAGGGACGCGACGGCGGCGCGGTGCACCCATGAACCGACGGAGCTCCTGCGGGGGGGCGCACCAGGGCGTACATTCGCCCGATGTCCTCTCCCCCGGTGCCTCGGCAGCTTCACGCGCAGTCCGCGTCGCCATCTACGCTGACACCGGCACGCACACCGCACAAGCTCGGCCTCATCGGTGCCACCGCGCTGGTGGTGGGCAACATCGTGGGCGTTGGGGTGTTCATGCTCCCGGCCTCGCTTGCGCCGTTCGGCTGGAGCACCATGACGGGGTGGGCGCTCACATTGAGCGGGTCCTTGTGCCTCGCATGGGTATTCGCCGTACTGGCAAAGCACTTGCCGCATGCGGGCGGCGCCACCGGCATTCTCGGTGTGGCACTCGGCCGTGGGCCGGCCTTCGTGACCGCCTGGGGCTACTGGATGTCGGCGTGTGTATCCAACGCCGCCATCACGATCGGTGGCGTGAGCTATCTCGGCCGCCTCGTCCCGTCACTCACGCAGTCGCCGATGCTCGCCGCAGTCACGGGCTGCAGCATGCTCGCGCTGCTGGGCTATCTCAATTCGCGCGGCCTCAAGGTGGCGGGCGCCGCGCAGGTGATCACGACGGTGGTGAAAATGCTGCCGTTCGTGGTAGCGCTCGGGGTGGCGGCCCTGCTCTTCGCACGGGGCGGCACGGGCATCCTCGCCCCCTTCGATGCGTCCACCCTGACGTTCTCGGCAGCCACCGGTGCCGCGGCACTCACGCTGTACTCGATGCTGGGGCTCGAGTGCGCCGCCATGCCCGCCGAAGCAGTGAATGATCCGGAGCGCACGGTGCCCCGTGCCACCATGATCGGCACCGTATTGACGGGGGTACTCAGCATGTCAGTCACGGGGCTGCTCGTGCTCACGATGCCTGCCGCGGCACTCGCGGTCAGCGCCGCCCCCGTGGCCGATTTCGTGTCGCCTGTGTTGGGGCGTGGTGTGGGCACGTTGATCACGCTGTGCGTGGTGATTGGCGCCTTCGGCGCACTCAACGGGTGGGTGCTGGTGGTCGGTGAGGTACCGGCGGCCATGGCCGACCACGGTCTGCTCCCCGCCTGGTGGGGGAAGCGCAACGCCCGCGGTGCGGCGATGAACTCCGTGCTCGTGAGCGGTGTGCTGGCGTGCGTGCTGATCATGCTCAACGGCAGCCCGCGCCTTACCAACATGTACACCTTCGTGCTGCTGCTCTCCACCACCACGACGCTGGCCCTCTATCTGCTGGCGCCGGTGGCGGCCCTCGTGCTGGCCTATCGCGGAACGGTGCCGCGCACGCCGGCGCTGCTGCTCGCTTCGGCCGGTGCCATCGCCTTCGCCTGCTTTGCCTTCGCTGGCGCGGGACTCGAGGCGAACCTGTGGGGGCTGCTGCTGATCTTCGCCGGTGTGCCGCTCCACCTCTACATGCAGCGGCGCGCCGCGAGCCACCCGGCCGGTCAGTCCGTGGACTGAATGCGCTTGCCCAGCGGCGCCCAGCAGACCTGCGCCAGCTTGAAGTGGGCGAGGCCAAAGGGGATGCCGATCACCGTGAGACAGAGGGCAATCCCTGCCAACACGTGGCCAATGAAGAGCCACAGACCGGCGAACACGATCCAGAGCACGTTGGCGAGGCCCGTCCCCACGATGCGATCCTCACCGACGGTGCGCGCGTCCACGAGCGTGCGACCGAAGGGAAACGCCGCGAATGGGGCCACCCGAAACGCCGCGATCGACCACGGGATGCCCACGACG
>DCZC01000229.1:1342-2162 GCA_002331565.1 Gemmatimonas sp. UBA2094 | reverse complement strand
CGCAAGGAGGAGGCCCGCCAGCAGCCAGCCAAGCCACGCGAAGAATCCGCCGCCCAGCACGAACCAGAGAAGATTGCCGAGGAAAGTCATAGCGAAACGTACGTCCCCGTAGGGTGATCTGTTTCGACCGTCGCCTGGCCGGCCGCCCGGGAGGGCGACGCGGGTCAGGCGGCCTTGCGCTTCTCGTGCGCCGCGCGACTGGCCTTGAGCAACCGGTGCACCGTGGTGCCCGTGATGAGCCGCACGCCGCGCTGGAACGTGAGGTACTGGTAGCCCCACTGCACCACCACGCTCAGGCGATTGCGCACGCCCACGAGGTACAGGATGTGCACGAAGAGCCAGGTGAGCCAGGCAAAGGTGCCCCGCAGCTGCGCGCCGGCGATGACCGCCACGGCCTTGTGCCGTCCGATCGTGGCGAGGTCACCCTTGTTGAGATAGCGAAACGGTACGCGCGGGCGCCCCTCGAGAGCACGCGCGATGTTCTTCGCGGCCACCGCGCCCATCTGATTCGCCGCAGGGGCCACCGCAGGCACCGGCCGACCATCCGGCATGGTGGTACTCGCCACGTCGCCCACGCAGAACACGTGGGGATGGCCCGGCACGCTCAGGTCGTCGCCCACCTGCACGCGCCCCGCGCGATCGAGTGGCACGCCCAGCTGGCGCGTGAGCGGCGACGCCTGGTTCCCCGCCCCCCAGAAGACCGTGTGCGCGTCGATCCGTTCCCCGTTGGCCATCACGCCATCCGCGTCGACGTGGGTCACCACGCAGTTGGTACGCACCTCCACGCCCAGTGCCTCGAGGTCGTGGCGGGCCTGCTCGG
>DCZC01000229.1:856-1167 GCA_002331565.1 Gemmatimonas sp. UBA2094 | reverse complement strand
GTCGTGGCGGGCCTGCTCGGACAGCGCCTCGGGGAACGAGGGCAGAATGCGCGGCCCGCCCTCGAGCAGCAGCACGTGCGCCTTGCTTGGGTCGATGCGCCGAAACTCGCCCCGCAGCGCCTGACGGGTGACCTCGGGAATCATCCCGGCCAGCTCGACGCCGGTCGGTCCGCCCCCCACGATCACGAAGGTCAGCAGCGCCGCGCGCTCTCCAGCAGCACTCACGCGCTCCGCCGCCTCGAACGACAGGAGGAAGCGACGGCGCATCTCGAGCGCATCCTCGATGCTCTTGAGCCCCGGCGCATGCTGCT
>DCZC01000229.1:455-692 GCA_002331565.1 Gemmatimonas sp. UBA2094 | reverse complement strand
CCGGCGCATGCTGCTCCCACTCCGGATGTCCGAAATACGCGTGACGCGCGCCGGTGGCGATCACGAGATAGTCGAACGACAGATGCACCGTACCCCCATCGAGCGACACGGCACGGCGTTCGAGATCGATGCGATCCACATCGGCCATCACGACCGTCGCGTTCTGCTGCCGGCGGAGCAGCCAGCGGATCGGCACGCTGATATCCGACGGGTTGAGCACCGCCGTGGCCACCTGAT
>DCZC01000229.1:0-158 GCA_002331565.1 Gemmatimonas sp. UBA2094 | reverse complement strand
CCACCCACAATGACCACGTGCGGGCGGGGATCGGTCGCGAAGCTACCGGTGTGCGTGAGCGAGGCCTGCGCAGTGATCTGATGCGGCATCCAACTCTCCTGTCGGGGTCAGAGAGCCGTACGCCCGGACCTTGTGAAAAGTTTCACAAGTCACCGGGA
>DCZC01000056.1 GCA_002331565.1 Gemmatimonas sp. UBA2094 | reverse complement strand
CCTACACCTTCGACCCGCGCCACCCGGTGCCCACCATCGGCGGCGGGTCGTCGGCCCGTCTCAAGGACGGGGCCTACGATCAGCGGGAGCACCCGCGTTTTTCGCCGAGTGCGGCGCCGTGGCGTCCGCTGCGCACCCGCTCCGACATCCTCGTGTTCCAGAGCGCGCCGCTCACCGAAGACATGACGGTGGTGGGGCCCATCAAGGTCGTGGTGCACGCGTCGGCGAGCACGGTGGACACCGATCTCACCGCGAAGCTGGTGGACGTGTATCCGTCGAGCGTGGACTGGCCTGGCGGGTTCGATCTCAATCTCACCGACGCCATCGTGCGGGCGCGCTACCGGGCGACCCGGGAGAAGGCCGAGTTGCTCACACCGGGCCGGGTGTACGAGTTCACCATCGAGCCGTTCCCCACGGCCAACGTATTCAAGAAGGGGCACCGCATTCGCGTGGACATCTCGAGCAGCAACTTCCCGCGCTTCGACGTGAACCCCAACACCGGCGAGCCGATCGGCAAGCACCAGCGCATGGTGACGAGCGACATCACCGTGCACCACAGCGCGGCGTACCCGTCACACATCGTGCTACCGCTGGCGCCGGTGCGACGGTAGGTCGGCAAGGGCGGTCACGCTACGAACCGGCCAACCGCCTCGTCGATGAGCGTGAACACCTTGCCGTCGTCGTCGCCGTTGACGCGGCCGAGCAGCTGATCGCGCCAGTCGGCCGGAATCCAGTGGGTGCCGTGGGCGGCCCCCATGGCCGCGCCCACGAGGGCGGCGATGGTGTCGTTGTCGCGGGTGTCGTTCACCGCCACGAGCATGGCGTGGTGCGGGTCGTGCCCGTGCTGCCCCAGGATATGCAGGACACAGGGCACTGTCTCGAGCAGATACGCGCCGCTGTACCAGCGGTTCGCGGCGTCGCGCACCGGTTGCTGGCGGGCCAGAGCGGGACGCACCTCGGTGTCGAGCAGGGCACTCAGCGAACCGCGCCACTTGAGCAGCGGCCCGCTCAACACCCGCGTTTCGTACTGCTGCCCCGCGTCGAGGAGGCGCAGCACCTCGAGATAGGTGTCGAGCCACTCCTCGGCAGACTCAGGCAGGTCGCCGTTGAGCAACCGCCAGAGCAGGGCCACCCACGCCACGCTGCCGGCGATGGCCAGCGGATGATTGTGCGTGACGGCGGTGCTGAGCGCCGTGTCGGTCCAGAGGCCGGTGCCGCCGGCGCGCAGATACGGCAGCACGGTGGGCGCAATACGCATCAGCGCCCCGTTGCCACCGCTGTACTGCGTGGCTTCGTACCAGGGGGCGCCGGTGCGCAGCGCGTTGCAGAAGTCGAGCGTGGCGGTGCCGATGCCGAAGATGCGGTCGTTCGCGATGCGGAATGCGAGCTCGTCGGGATCGAGGGCGCCGTCGGCGAGCAACTGCTCGACCGCGCGGAACGTCAGCTGCGTGTCGTCGCTGGGCGTACCGGCCGGGGCACCGTTGGCGTAGCGGCTGGGCAGATACCCCGTGATGCGCCCGTGCTTCGCCTCGCGCTCGTGCGGCAGCATGCTCTCGGTACGATTGCCGAGCGCATCACCGATGGCCACGCCGAGGAGCATGCCGCGCACGCGATCGGCGAGATCGGGCACCTCGGTGGCATCGATCGGCGCCACGGGGGGCAGTACGGCGAGGCGGGCTGGGTCGAGTTTGGGGTGCCACATGCTTGTCGGGTGTCGGGTCAACCCAGTAACTCCTCGATGCTCTCGGCCGTGGCTTCGAGCACGTTCTCGAGCCCTTCCATGGTGTGGTCGCCCATGTGGCCGATGCGGAACGTGCTGCCCTTCAGCTTGCCGTAACCGCCGCCGATCACGAACCCGCGCTTCGCCACCCCCTTCACGATGGCGTCGGGGCTCAGCTGCGCCGGCGTGCTCACGGCGGTCACCGTCGCGCTGCGCGCGTCGTCGGGCGCATAGACGCAGAACGCCTCGCCGACGCGCTGCCGCAGTTCGTGCACCCAGCTGTGCGTGTGTTCGGCCATCTGGGTGTGCCGCTCCCAGCGCCGCTCGATGGTCTCCTTCGCAATGCGCTCACCCTGCACGGCCGTGGCATACAGCAAGCTCAGGGCGGGCGTGTTGGGCGTCTGATGCTTGTGGATGTACTGCTCGAACTCCACGAGATCGAAGTACAGGCCGCGTCCGTCGGCCTGCCCGGCCTCGGCGATGAACCGTTCGCTGGCCACCCCGAACGCGAGCCCGGGCGGCAGTGCGAGCGCCTTCTGCGAGCCGGTGAGCACGAAGTCGAGCTCCCACGCATCGGTTTCCACCGGCACGCCGGCGAGTCCCGTCACGCTGTCCACGAGCACGGCGCAGTCGTAGCGGTGCGCGAGCTGTGCGAGCGCCTGAATGTCGGTGAGCGTGCCGGTGCTGGTTTCGCTGTGCACCACCGTGAGGGCGCTGTACCGCGTCGCCTGCAGCGCCGCCTCGACGACCTCGAACGGTACGGGACGATGCCAGTCACCACCGATCACCGTGACGTCACGGCCGCAGCTGTGCGCAATGTGGGCGAAGCGTTCGCTGAAGGCGCCATTGACGAGGCACAGCACGGCGCCGGGACGCGCGCACCGGATGGCCGCCTCCATGAGCCCCGTGGCACTGCTGCTGCTCACGTACACCGGCCGCTGCGTGCGGAAGATAGGCTTGAGCCCCGCCTGCACCCGCGCGAACAGCTCTTCGAACTTCGCCCCGCGATGCGGCAGCATGGGGCCGGTCATGGCCTGCAGGACTTCCGGACGCACCTCGGTGGGGCCGGGGAGGAAGAAGGTGCCGAAAGGGGTCATGGTGTGAACGACGCGGGGAACTGCGTCATGGGTTATGGGTCATGAGTACGGCGAACGCGTGACGGCGGTATGGGGAGCTATACGAAGAGCAGTGCTCGCAGGGCTTCGAAATCTGCGGCTTCCGCATCGGCGACAGCCACCACCTTCTCGCGTCGCGCCACACGGGTGTACGCGTAAAAGTTGTCGACAACGCCTCGCACGGCGGCGTCGGTGCTGCCGTCGCCCACCATGGCCACCGGTCGGCGGAGCTGGAGGCGTTGTACGGTGAGCGGCTTGCCCTGCTGCGTGGCGAGCGGCTGATCACCATCGAGTCTGCTGAACGTGCCATCCTCGTCCTGAGCGAGGCTCACGGCATGCACCCGATCGACAGGGACGCCGAGCTGCAGGGCAAAGGGGATGATGCCGGGACGCAGGCCACCGCTGAGCAGGTGCACCTGCACGTGTGCCTGCTGCAGCTCGGCGATGAGTTCGCGCGCGCCGGGTTCGACGGCCTCCTGATACGCGTCCGCGAGCAGGAGCAGCTCCTGTGCGGTGGGCCGGATGCGTTCGAGACGCGTGGTGTACACGGCTTCGATGGGCAGTTCTCCGGCCATGGCGCGCGCGGTGAGCTCCTCGCTCTGCTGCGCGATCTCCGGACCGCGGAGTGTCGCGAGCCAGTCGATGCCCTCGATGGCGGCGAGGGTGGAGTCGACGTCGAAAACGACGGTCTTGAATCGTGGGAGCACGAAGCGAAGCGGCGCGTGAAGGGAGGCGGCGTCGAGACGACTACGCCAGGACGTTGCCGGGAGCCAGCAGTCCGTACGGGTCGAACTCCTGCTTCACGGCGCGCATGAGACGTTGCTGGGCCTCGCTCATCTGCAGCGGCAACCAGCGGCTCTTGAGCTTGCCGATACCGTGTTCGGCCGCGACGGTGCCGCCCATCGCGATGACTTCCTTGAGCGTGGCGTACACCACCTGCTCGATGCGCTTGAGTTCCTCGGCATCCTGCGCCACGAAGTTCTGGTGCGGGTGGCCGTTACCCGCGTGGCCATACGCAATGCCGAGCGGAATACCGGCCTCGACGGCAAAGCGGCGAGCGATGCCGAGTGCTTCGGCGAGTCGCGGATACGGCACGGCCCAGTCGGTGCTCACCTTGCGGCCGCCGAAGGGCCGGCGCGCGGCACCGCGTTCGTTCATGGTAGCGGGCACCGCATGACGCATGCGACGCGCCTCGAGCTGGCTCGTGGGCGAATCGTACACGCGGATGTCTTCAGCCATCGCCCCGTGCGTCTCGGCGAGGGCGAGCCACTCGTCGAGCGGGAGCTCGTCGTCACCGTCTTCGCGCGCGCCGGTTTCCTCCACGTACACCATGGCCTGCGCACCTGCGGCCCAGCTGCTGCTGCCCTCAGCGGTGCGCGCGATGTCCATGGCGCCATGATCGAAATACTCGAGACAACGCGGATGCACCCGCGTGCTGCAGCGCGCCGCGACCACGAATGCCAGCGCATCGGCCTCGCTGGCGAACGGCACGACGAGCCCCAGCACCTGATGCGGCAGCGGCTGCAGCGCGAACTCGGCCTCGACCACCACACCCAACGTGCCTTCACTGCCCACGAACCACTCCACCGGGTCATGCGCGATGGGGTAGCCCACGGTGTTCTTCTCGAGTTGCGGACGGCGCAGTTCGAGCTGCGCCCCGTCTGCGAGCAGCACGGTGAGCGCGCGCACGTGCGGGCCGGTGGCGCCGTAGCGGAGGCTGCGCGCGCCGCTCGCATTGCAGGCGATGGCGCCACCGACGGTGCTTTCCTCCTCGCTCGTGGGATCGGGCGTGAACAGCATGCCCTTCGCTTCGGCGGCGCGGCGCACGTCGGCTACGATGGCGCCGGCGCCGACGCGCACGGTGCGCCGGTCGGTGTCGATCTCGTGAATGGCGCTGAAGTTGCGGAGCGAGAGCAGGATGCCCCGGTCGGTGATGCTCGCGCCGGTGGTGCTGCTCTGCCAGCCGGCGGGGGTGACGAAGGTGCGCTCGGCGGTGGCCTGCTGCAGGATCTCGCGCAGTTCCTCGACGGAGCTCGGGCGCGCGACGGCGTCGGGGATCAGTTCGAGACCCGAAGCGTCGCGCGCATGCGCAAAGCGCACGTCGTGGTCGAGGGAGAGGTGAGACACAGAGCGGTGAGTGGAAAACGGCGTTGCGGTTACGGCTCGTCTCTGAAGTGCACGACGCTCGCCGTTACGACGTCGGGGAGATCGAGCAGGGCTTTCCGCGTGGCTTCGCTCACCTCACCGTCGACGCTCACGGCGGCGAGCGCGTCGCCGCCCTGCGCGAGTCGGGCCTGGTGATACTCGGCGATGTTCACGTGGCGTTCACCGAGCAGGGTCCCCACGCGACCGATGACGCCGGGGACGTCGTGGTTGGTGAGAATGAGCAGCGTGTGCCGCGGGTTCACGTCGATGTGGAAGCTGCCGATCTGCGTGAGGCGCGGTGTGCTGCCGTCGGGGGCGCTGCCGGTAACGGCGAGCTGCTGCATGCCGCCGGCAAGTGCGACTTCCACGGTACGCGGCGCGAGTTCGCTGCTTTCACCGACGCTCATTTCGAGACCGCGGGCCTCGGCTAGTGAGCGCGCGTTGATGAGGTTGAGGCGATCGGTTTCGATGACCCCGTCGAGCACGCCGGCCGCGGCACTCGCGAGCAGCGCGCCGGTGCCGTGGGCGATGTCGGGGCTCACGCGCAGCGACACCCGGCGCACGGCG
>DCZC01000230.1:4663-4903 GCA_002331565.1 Gemmatimonas sp. UBA2094 | reverse complement strand
TCTCAAGCTACGGTTTCGGGGGCGATCTCGCTGCGGGGGCGGGGTGGGGGCGGGGGCGACGATGCGCGGAGTCCCGCGCGTCCCCCCGCCGTGCCGGCACGGTCAGCCGACGAGCTTGCCCGCCAGGTAGGCCTTCAGCTGCGACGCGTCCACGCGATCCTGCGCCAGTGAGTCGCGATCGCGCACCGTGACCGTGTTGTCCCCCGTGCTCTGGCCGTCCACCGTGATGCAGAACGGCGT
>DCZC01000230.1:4174-4379 GCA_002331565.1 Gemmatimonas sp. UBA2094 | reverse complement strand
CCGTCCTTCTTGGTGAGCGGGAAGATCGCCGCCTTGATGGGCGCGAGGCCCGGGTGCAGTCCCAGCACCACGCGTCCTTCCGTCTCCCCTTCCACCGCCTCTTCACGATACGCATTCACCAGCGCCGCCAGCGTCACGCGATCGGCACCCACCGACGTCTCGATCACGTACGGCACATAGCGCTTGTTGTTCACCTGATCGAAGT
>DCZC01000230.1:3815-3992 GCA_002331565.1 Gemmatimonas sp. UBA2094 | reverse complement strand
GAAGTACTCGAGCTTCTTGCTGGAGAACTGCTGGTGCTGGGTGAGATCGAAGTCGCTGCGGTTGTGCACGCCCTCGATTTCCTGATACCCCAGCGTGCCGCCGAAGTCGAAGGTCACGTCGAACGCCGCGCGCGCATAGTGCGCCAGCTCGCCGGCCGTGTGCTGATGGAACTTGAG
>DCZC01000230.1:3653-3783 GCA_002331565.1 Gemmatimonas sp. UBA2094 | reverse complement strand
CCACTGCATGCGCAGCGCCTTCCACTGCTCGAACCACGCCATGTCCGTACCCGGCTCGACGAAGAACTGCATCTCCATCTGCTCGAACTCCCGCGTGCGGAAGATGAAGTTCCCCGGCGTGATCTCGTTG
>DCZC01000230.1:526-3497 GCA_002331565.1 Gemmatimonas sp. UBA2094 | reverse complement strand
AGATGAAGTTGCCCGGCGTGATCTCATTGCGGAACGCCTTGCCGATCTGCGCGATGCCGAACGGCACCTTCTGCCGCATGCTCTGCTGCACGTTCAGGAAGTTCACGAAAATGCCCTGCGCCGTTTCCGGACGCAGATACACGACACTCGCGCTCTCCTCCAGCGCGCCCATGTGCGTCTTGAACATCAGGTTGAACTGACGCGCTTCCGTCAGCTGGCAGGCGTCGTGCTGCCCGGGCTGCTTGCTCGGCTTCTGCGGACACCGCGCGTCCTCGAGCTTGTCGGCGCGGAAGCGCCCCTTGCACGCCTTGCAGTCCACGAGGGGATCGACGAAGCCAGCCACGTGCCCGCTCGCTTCCCACGTGCGCGGGTGCATGAGAATCGCCGCATCGAGCCCCTCGATGTCGTCACGCGAACGTACCATCGCGTGCCACCAGCGATCCTTGATGTTCTTCTTGAGCTCCACGCCGAGCGGCCCGTAGTCCCACACCGAGCCCGTGCCGCCGTAGATCTCTGACGACTGAAAGATGAAGCCACGTCGCTTGCACAGCGACACCAGCTTGTCCATCACATCGGGCTGACTCATGGGACTCGGGTGTTCAGGGTCGCACCGCCCCGCGGCTCCCGGCTGGATACCGGGCGTCAGGGCAGCGTTGTACAACGGCGTGCGTGCCGCAATCAGCGCAGCAGATGCGCCACGATGGCGTCGCCATGATCGCGGCCGTTTTCAATGAAGATGCGATTGGCCTGATTGCCGCTCGCGATGACTCCCGCAAGGTAGACACCCGGGAGCGCGGTGGCCATGGTGAGCGGGTCGTGTGCGGGGATCCCGCTGTCGGTATCGATGGACACCCCGATCTGCTCGAGCAGCCCCGTCTCCGGCAGATACCCGGTCATGAGGTACACCTGCGTGGCCGGAAGCCGCTCGGTGCCCCCCGCGCCCTCCACCACCACCGCCTCGGGTTCGATCGCCACCACACGCGACATGAACCGCGCGCCGATCATGCCGTCGCGTAGCCGGGCCTCGATCTCCGGCCGTACCCAGGGCTTCACGTTCGCATCGAGGGCGGGCGCAAAGTGCACCATCGTCACCTGCGCGCCCGACCGGTACATGTCGAGCGCCGCATCCACGGCGCTGTTGGCACCGCCCACGATCACCACCGGCTCACGCCACGCTGCGTGCCCCTCGGTGTAGCCATGACGCACGTGCGGCAGCGATTCGCCCGGCACCCCCAGCAGATTGGGGCGCCCGAAGTAGCCGGTCGCGATCACCACCGCGTGCGCCAGCGTCTCGCGCACCACGCCTGATCGCTTCGCCGAACGCAGCAGCCACCGCGCCGGCCGATCCGGTTCCGCCGGCCCCGGCCGCGGATCCATGCGCACCGCGCTCAGCGTCTCCACCGTTTCGTATTGCCGCACGTCGATGTCGTACAGATCGGCCACGCCGCGGTAGTACGCCAGCGCATCACGACGCGTGGGCTTCTCCGTGGCCACGATGAACGGCACACCACCGATCGCAATGCGCTCGGCGGTCGAGAAGAACGACATGTACGTGGGATAACTCGCGATGCCGTTCACGAGGCAGCCGCGATCGAACACCACGGCGCGCAACCCCGCGCGCTGCGCCGCGATCGCCGCCGCCAGCCCGCACGGACCGGCGCCCACCACCGCGACATCGACCATCGTCGATTCCACGTTCACTCGGGGGCCGTCGAGCGCGCGGCGCTCAGGCCTTGAGCGAAATGATCTGATCCCGACGCGTCCCCACGCTCACGAACGCGATGGGCGCCTCGCACAACTGCTCGAGACGGTCGAGGTACGCACGCGCCGCCGGCGGCAGATCGCTCAGCGACCGCGCACCCTGCGTGCTCTGCTTCCACCCCGGGAACCACTCGTAGATCGGCTCCGCCTGCTCCAACAGGGCGAGATCGGCGGGGAATTCCGTGTACACGTCGCCGCCCACCTTGTAGCCCGTGCACACCGCCAGTTCGTCGAGGGTATCGAGCACGTCGAGCTTGGTGATCGCGAGCCCCGTCAGCCCATTCACACGCGCCGCGTACTTCACCACGACGCCGTCGAACCAGCCGCACCGGCGCGGACGTCCCGTGGTGGCGCCGAACTCATGGCCGAGCTGCCGGACATGACTGTGCAGCGGCTCTTCGAGCTCGGTCGGGAGCGGGCCGTTGCCCACGCGCGTCGTGTACGCCTTCACCACACCGAGCGCCGCGTTGAGCGCCATCGGCGAGATGCCCACGCCCGTGGCGGCGCCGCCCACCGTCGTGTTGCTCGACGTCACGAACGGATACGTGCCGTGGTCGATGTCGAGCAGCGACCCCTGCGCGCCCTCCAGCAGCACAGCCGCGCCACCCTTGATGGCCCGGTGCACGCACAGCCCCACGTCTTCGGCCAGCCCCAGCAGGCGCGGCGCCAGGGACTCCAGCACCTGCATGGTGTGCTCCACGCTCGCGCGCACGTCGGCGCCGCTCCGCTCGAGCTGCGCGTTCGCGCGTTCCACCCCCGCCGTGACCAGTTCGCGCAGTCGCCCACTGTTGCGCAGGTCGAGCACGCGCACCCCACGACGCGCCACCTTGTCCTCGTAGGCCGGGCCGATGCCGCGCCCCGTCGTCCCGATCGCCTTGCTCGCCGCGCTCGCCTTGTCGACCAGCTTGTGGTACGGCATCACGAGATGGGCGCGCTCGCTCACGTACAGCCGCCCCTCCACATCCACGCCGTCGGCCACCAGCTCGTCCACTTCCGTAAACAGCGTCTCGGGGTCCATCACCACCCCGTTGCCGATCGCGCACCGCACGCCCGGATGCAGGATGCCGCTCGGGATCTGGTGCAGGATGAACGACTTGTCGCCGATGTGCACGGTATGGCCGGCGTTGGCGCCGCCCTGATAACGCACGACCCAATCGGCCTGCTCGGCGAGCACGTCCACCAGCTTGCCCTTCCCCTCGTCACCCCATTG
>DCZC01000230.1:0-357 GCA_002331565.1 Gemmatimonas sp. UBA2094 | reverse complement strand
CCTTCCCCTCGTCACCCCATTGCGCCCCGACCACGACCACGGTGCGCGTCTTCGAATCGAACATGCGATCGGCCTCCGGCGGCCCAGCGGCCGCGCACAAAAAACGCCCCGCGGACGATCCGCAGGGCGTTGTGGAAATCTAGGCTGACCGGAGGGGCGGCGCCACCGCACGCAGCCACCGTTCGAAGTGGGAGCCTCGCGCTCCCCCAGTCGCGACCCGCGTCAGAGCAGCCCGGCGCCCGCCAGACGGGCGCGGATCGTTTCCAGCTCCTCGGCGCTCACCGGCAGCAGGGGCGCGCGCGTGGGGCCACCGCTGAGGCCCACGAGGTCCATCGCCGCCTTGATGCCGGCCGGACC
>DCZC01000076.1:16183-19898 GCA_002331565.1 Gemmatimonas sp. UBA2094 | reverse complement strand
CGCCTCCGGGACCGGCCGGGCGCTGGGCATGCGCGGCCGTGGCCGCGACGAGCGAAAGCGTGACGAGAGCAAGGGATCGCATGGGCCTGTTCGGGAATCTGGGAGTGACCATGGTGCGCCGCGTGCCGGTGGGGGGTGATCGGCGGGGCGTGTGCACGGAAGGCGCGTTGTGATCGGCGCGCCACGTACCGAGCGACTTACGCACGGCAGCAGCCGTGGGTTGGGGCCGATGAACCTTCCGCTCCCGCTGGGGTCACACAGGGGTGAGCGTCTTTCCGCGTCCTTCGGCCCTGCTGCTTCTGCTCCTGTCCTCGGCGACCGGTCAACCGGCGAGTACCCAACTGCCCCAGCGATCAGCTTCGGCGGACACATCGTGGTGTCCGGAGATGGGCGGGGGCTTATCGCCGGAGACGGCCGAACTGCGCCCGGGACCGGGGATCAGGTGGATCGCCGGCCCTTCGTCCGATCACGACCGCCTGAGACCGTGGCGGGCCGGCGTGGGCCCGGCGGTGGTGCTTCCTGCGCTCTCCGGTAGCCACACCCCCACCGAGCCGGCGCTGCGTGATCTGGCCCTGATCAGCTGGAACACCAACGTGGGTGGCGGTGATCTGCCCAGGCTGCTCACCGACCTGCGGGCCGGGCGCCTCACCGGAGGCGACAGCGTCACCGACTTCGTCCTGCTCCTGCAGGAGGTGTATCGGGCCGACGCCGACGTGCCACGTGGTGCCGCCACGCGCCCCCGCCGCATCGCCCAGTCACCGGAGCACTCACGGCGCAGCGACATCGTGGACGTGGCACGCGCGCAGGGGCTGCACCTGTTCTACGTGCCGTCCATGAGCAATGGCTGGACCGATGGTGACGCGCTGGCGGAAGATCGCGGCAACGCCATTCTCTCCACCTTGCCGTTGTCGGACTACACGGCCATCGAGTTGCCCTTCGAAGGGCAACGGCGCGTGGCCGCCAGTGCGACCATTCGGGTGCGCGATGCCGCCGGCCGGGTGACCTCATTGCGCACGGTGAGTGTGCACCTCGACAACCGCTCCGCGTTCGACCGCGTGCTGCACAGCTTCGGCAGTGGCCGGGCGCGGCAGGCCGAGTCGCTGGCGGCGAACCTGTTGCGTGATTCGTCGGCGCACACGCCCACCGTGCTGGCCGGTGATCTCAACACGTGGGCTCCGGCACCGTGGGAGCGCGCGGTCGCCATACTGCGCACGCACTTTCCGGCGGGCAATATCACGCGGGGGCCGACGTACGCCGGCCCGCCGATTGGCGTCGGCCGCACTCTCGATTACATGCTGTTCCGCCTGCCGGTCATCGACCGTGACCCGCGTCGGCATGCTGGCCCCGGCGACGGAACGGCTTCCGATGCGGTGAGTTTTGCACCACCCGTTTCGGTTCGTCTCGATGATGCGCGCGGATCCGATCACTTCCCCCTGCTTGCGCGGCTCCAGCTGATCGACGCGCCCTGAGACCCAGCGCCGCGAGGGCGGGTCTCTTCACAGCAGGTCGCGCACCAGTCGGGCAACGCCCGTCATCAGCGACACGAACCACGACTGGGCGTCGAGCTTCGCTTCGGTCATTTCCACCGAGCGCGCGAGATCGCGTGCGAACAGCGCCGCCATGTCGCGCGCAACCGCCCGATCCTGGACCTGCAGCACCGCTTCGTCGTTGATGCGCAACGACAGATTGTCGAGATTGAGACTGCCGATGGACACGAAGGAGTCATCGATGACCATGGTCTTCGCGTGCATCATCGCCGGCTGATACTCGTACACGCGCACACCGCCGCGCAGCAGTTCGCGGTAGGTGCTGCGGCCGGCCCAGTGCGTGAACGCAATATCGATTTTCTCGCCGGGCGCCAGCACGCGGACATCGACACCGCGGCGAGCCGCCGCCACCAGCCACTGGCGCAACTCGCGGTTCGGTACGAAGTACGAGTTGGCGATGTACACCCGTGTGCGTGCGCCCGCGAGCGCCAGGGCGAGAAAGCGCTCGGGCACCGGAGTCCCGTACGCGCGTTGCGTGAACATCACGCCGGCGGCGGCGTCCGCCGGCAGGTCCAGATTCCCGGCCTGCGCGCCTGGGGCCGCTTCGAGCGTCTGCCCGGTGAGCAGGTCACCCGTGGCGTTGGCCCAGCTGATGGCGAACGCGCTGGCGAGTTGTTGCACGGCCGGACCGGTGAAGCGCGCCGCGGTTTCCCTCCATCGCGGCTCTCCACCATGGTCGACCCACTTGTCGGCGAATCCGAAACCGCCGACGTAGCCGATCTGCCCGTCGACGGCCACGATGCGCACGTGCGACCGGTGCATCGATTCGTGCATCGCCCACCATCGCACCGGACGCAACGTGGCGACCCGCACACCGGCAGTGCGCACGCTGTCCACCCAGCCGCGGGTGAGCGAGGCACAGCCGAACCCGTCGCGCAGAAAATACACCGACACGCCGGCCCGGGCGCGTTCCATCAGCAGCGTCTTGAGCCAATCGGACACACGGCCCGGCTCGCAGTAATACGTCTGCACGGCGATCGAGCGCCGCGCCGCGCGAAAGTCCGCTTCCAGCCGTTCCATGGTGGCTGGCCCATCCACCAGCAGGGCCACCTGATGCCCTGGTGAGAGTGTCGTGTGCGTGAGCGACGCCAACGCGTCACGGAACTGTGGCGAATCGACCGGTGGAACGGCGGTGGCTCCAACCGGCACCACGACCCGAATGGCCTTGGTGCCGAAGGCATCGGCAAACCGATGCCACGTCTGCGCTACGGCATACACGAGCGGCACGAAGAACAGCAGCCACATCAGGCGTCGGGGCCGTCTCCCCTGCGGCAACAACTGGTCCACGGGCCACCGCTCGCGCACCGTGACGATGACGCGGGCCCATGACTCGAGACGTGTCGGACGCAATTCCGGTACGTGTGCCATGCCGCCTCCCGGTGCGGCTTACGCGCGTGGGGACAACCCGTCGACGAGACTCGTGCGATACGCCTTCCACGCCGGCACGAAGCCGATCAGCATGCCGCTGATCATCACCATGGCGAGGTACGTGTACTCGGTATCGCCGAGCGCACGCAGCGCGAGATGAATGCCGAACCGCTGTTCGATCGGCGATTGTGCGAGCGCGAGACCGCCGTAGACCAGCGCCACGCCGATGAGGCAGCCGAGGAACGCGAGAAGCGTACTCTCCAGCACGAGAAGCGCGAGAATGGTGCGCGGCCCGGCGCCGATGGCGCGCAAAATGGCCATCTCGCGACGGCGCGCCTCGAGCGACGAATACAGCGCCACGAGCATCCCCGTGATGCTGATGAGCACGGCGAACATCGCAATCACACGCAGTCCCACTTCGGCGCTGCCGATGTTCTGCCACAGCTCACCGAGCGCCACACCGGGAATGATGGCCGTGAGCGGCTCCACGAAATCGGTGTTCATTTCGCGCTGCAGCATGAGCGCTTCGAAGCGATTCTTGGTGCCGACGAAGAACGCGGTGATCTGATCGTCACCGTGGTCATGCCCGGCGTCGGCCGTGGCCGTCTCAGCGGCTGGTGCGAGGGCCCGCGGCTTCGCGGCCGCACGCGCCTTGTCCGCGGCAGCTTTGACCTGCTCCAACACCTGCGGCGGTGGCTCCGCGCCCGGCATCACCAGCGCGCCACTCGACGGTGGCGGTGCCTGCGGTGGTTGCATCTGCGGCGGCGGTTCCGCCCCCGGCATCACCATCGGTGTCCCTG
>DCZC01000076.1:14322-15891 GCA_002331565.1 Gemmatimonas sp. UBA2094 | reverse complement strand
TCGAGCTGCCACCTGTCGAACTGCGGCTGTTCGAGGCACCGCCAGCTGCCGAGGCCACGGACCCCTCGTCGTGCATCGCCTCGATCCCTTCCAGCGTCACGTACACGCTGCGGTCGATCGGCGTGAACGTGCGGTTCAACACCCCGACCACGCGGAACGGGTGCGCCTCGTGATTGCTCGTGCCGATATCGCGCAGCCCGTGCGTCACCACCACGGGTGTCCCGACGGTGTATTGCAACCGTTCGGCAACATCCCAGCCGATCACCACCTCACTGTCGGCCTGCGCCACCTTCCCAGCGGCGAACGAGATGCGCCCGTCCTTGCGGAAGCGATAACGCTCGTAGAACTCGGCGCTCGTCCCCACCACACGGAAGCCGCGATGACTGTCGCCGAGCGAGTAGGGCACAACCCATTTCACGGCCGGGTGCTGCCGCCACCGTTCCATCGTGCGCAGCTGCACACTGCCCGAGGCATTGCCGATACCGAACACGGTGCTGAGCAGCACCTGCAGCGTGCCGCCGCGTGCGCCCACGATGAGATCGACCCCGCGGATGGTGCCCGCGAAACTGTCGCGTACGCCGGCACGCACCGTTTCGATGCCCACGAGCAGCGTGACCGAGAGCGCGATGCTCGCCACCGTCAGCGCCGTCGTGAGCTTGCGGCTCCGCAGCGACGCGAGCGCCAAGCGCACGATGAGCATCATGACGCCCCGGAGGCCGCAGGCACGGCCGGTGACGCGAGATCGGTGCGCGATGTCCTGGCCGCCGCGTTGATCTCGCCCAACTCCACGATGCGCGAAAAGAGCGGCATGAGGGTGTGATCGTGACTCACGAACACCAGCGTCGCCGCGGCCTTCTCGCACGAGCGGAAGAGCAGCTCGAGGAACTGTTCGCGCCGGTCGGTGTCGAGCGCGCTGGTGGGCTCGTCGGCGATCACGACTTCGGGGCTGCCGATGAGCGCGCGCGCGGCGGCGACCCGCTGCTGCTGCCCCACACTCAACTCGCCGATGGGCGTATCGAGGTACCGTGCGATGTCGAGCTGCCCCGCCACATCGCGCACGGCCGCATCGAACGACTGACCGCCGAGTCGCGCGCGCCGCTCGGATTCGAGGCGGATGGGGAGCAGGATGTTCTCCCGCACCGAGAGATACGGGATGAGGTTGAACATCTGGAACACGTAGCCCAGGTGCCGCGCGCGAAACGCATCGCGTGCCCCGTTGGACATGGTGGTGAAATCATGGCCCAGCACCTTCACCTGCCCCGCGGAGGCGCGTAGCACGCCTGCAAGAAGGCCGAGCAGCGTGGTCTTGCCACTGCCGCTCGGCCCATGAAGGAACACCGTCTCGCCACGGGCGATCGACAGCGCGTCGATCGCGATCACGTCCTGGCCGGGCCGATAGGCGAAACGGAGCTTCGACAGTTCGACGGCGGCGGCGTTCCGCGGTGAGGCCGACGACCTCTGAGCGGTCATGCGAGCGGAGGGTTACTTGGCGGAATACGGTTCGACCTTGAGCCCTTGCAGCGTGTAGCCCACGGTGCCGTACGGGCTTTCGACCGACGCGATCTTGAG
>DCZC01000076.1:0-14040 GCA_002331565.1 Gemmatimonas sp. UBA2094 | reverse complement strand
CAGGCGCCGTAGTACGGCACGAGGAGGAACTCGGCACCCTCTTCCTGGAAGTCGTCGAGCGGGACCACGAAGCCCGGAATGCGGACCTGCTTGCCCTCGAGCTTCTTGAGGGTGTCGGTCGCCTTGCCGTTCGTGTAGTCGAGACCGGCCAGCACGCGCCAGTCGATGTTGATCACGGCCTGCGGCGCGGCGTCGCTCACCGGCGACGGTGCGTCCGTCGCACGAACCGGCGACGTGACCGCCACCCGCCTGGTGACCGGCGGCACTCCTGGACGTGTAAACGCCGATCCCACCACCACGAGGGCGGCCAGACCAGCCACGGAGAGCAACGAATTGGTGCGACGCGTCATGGAGAGACTCGGGTTCGAAACGGTTATCCCAATGTACGCGATTCGAGACGGAATGTTGCCCTGCCCCTGCGCGGAGCCCTTTCGGTATATTTGCGGCCATGTCCCGCGCCGAGATCACCACCCCCGAAGCCCTGTCCGAAGAGGGGCTGATCGAACTGTCGCTCCGCCCGCAGCGGCTCGTGGAGTTCATTGGCCAGAAAAAGGTCAAGGAGAGCCTGGCGATCGCGATCGAGGCCGCCAAGGCCCGGCGTGAGCCCCTCGATCACATTCTCTTTTTCGGTCCGCCGGGGCTGGGCAAGACCACGCTCGCCGATCTCATGGCGCGCGAACTGGGCGTGAATCTCACGACCACGTCCGGACCGGCCCTCGAAAAGCCGAAGGATCTGGTGGGCCCGCTCACCAACCTGCGTGAAGGCGACGTGTTGTTCATCGACGAAATCCATCGTCTGCGCCCGGTCATCGAGGAGTTCCTCTATCCGGCGATGGAGGACAACAAGATCGACGTGCGGCTGTCCGACGGGCCCAATGCGCAGACGGTGCCCATCGAGATTCAGAAATTCACGCTCGTCGGAGCCACCACGCGGCTCGGGATGCTCACGGCGCCCATGCGCGCGCGCTTCGGTCTCGTCCACCAGCTGGCGTTCTATCCGGTGGAGGAGCTCGAGATCATCGTGCACCGCACGGGCGACGTACTGAAGGTGGAGATGGACGCGGCCGGCGCGCACGAGATCGCCAAGCGCTCGCGCGGCACTCCGCGGGTGGCCAACCGCCTGCTGCGGCGAGTGCGCGACTACGCGCAGGTGCGCGCCAACGGCCGCATCACGCTCGAGGTGGCGCAGGCCGCGCTCGCCCTGCTCGACGTCGATCACTTCGGCCTCGACGACATGGACACACGCCTGCTGCGGGCGATCATCGAGAAGTTCGACGGCGGGCCCGTGGGCCTCGGCACCATCGCGGCCGCCATCGGCGAGGACGCCAGCACCATCGAGGATGTGTACGAACCGTTCCTGGTGCAGCACGGCTTTCTCCAGCGCACGCCGCGCGGCCGCATCGTCACGGCGCACGCCTACCGGCACCTGGGGTTCACGCCGCCCACAGGAGCGGCGGAGCAGCCAGGGCTCTTCTAGCCGCCGGTGGACTTTACGCCGGCTCCACACCTTAGAATTCCGGTCCGGTCGCGCGATCCTGGCACGTCGAGCGATTGGGACCAGTCCACTTGGATTTGGGACGAATGTATGCCGAGCCGTTGCGTCGTGGGCCCGATTCGATTGTCTTTCGCCACGACATGACCGCCTCGCACGAACCGGTGGCACCGGCTGCACACCTCGGCGCCCGTACGTCCGATTACGACTACGCGCTTCCCGAGTCCCACATCGCGCAACGGCCCGTCGAGCCGCGCGATGCGAGCCGGTTGCTCGTGCTCGACCGGCGTGACGGGTCGCTCGCCCATCGCACCTTCCGCGATGTGCTGGAGCTGATTCCGGACGGCGACGCGATCGTGCTCAACACCACCAAGGTGTTCCGGGCACGCCTGCTTGGGCACCGGGAGAGCGGCGGACCGGCGGAGATTCTGCTGCTGCGGCCCGCCGAGGGCATCAGCGACGGGCTGCACTTCGAGGCCATGATCCACCCCGGCGGCAAGTTGCGTCCTGGCCGGGCGGTCACCATCGCTGACGATTTTACAGTCGAGATCGTCGACACCACGCCGAAGCGCACGCGCATCGTGAAGCTCGTCACAAGCGGCGACGCCATGGCCGCGGTCGAAGCCCACGGGCATGTCCCCCTCCCGCCGTACATCGAGCGGGCCGACGAGACGGGTGACGTGAGTCGCTACCAGACGGTGTACGCCAATCAGGCGGGCTCGGTGGCGGCCCCCACGGCGGGGCTGCACTTCACCGACGACCTGCTGGCGCGTTTCGACGCGAAGGGCATCGAACGGGTGGACGTCTTGCTGCACGTGGGCGCCGGCACGTTCCGTCCGGTGAGCGACGACGACCCCGCGCAGCACGTGATGCACGAGGAGTGGTGCGAGGTGAGCGTCGAGGCGGCGGCCCGCATCAACGCGATCCGTGCCCGCGGCAACAAGATCTGGGTGGTGGGCACGACGGGGGTGCGGACCCTCGAAACGGCCACCGACGCCCACGGCGTCGTCCAGCCGTACCAGGGGAACACGAGCATCTTCCTGCGGCCGCCGTACCAGTTCCGCGGTGCGGATCACCTGATCACGAACTTCCACCTGCCGAAGTCGACGCTGATCATGCTCGTGGCCGCCTTCGCGGGATTCGACGCGACGATGCACGCCTACCGGACGGCGGTCGCCGAGCAGTACCGGTTCTATTCGTACGGCGACGCGATGGCGATCGTGTGACCTGACGCCGGTTCCGCTACCTTTCAGCGGTGACCAGCCCGTTCAGCTTCCAAACGACTCACACCGATGGCCACGCCCGGGCCGGCGTCTTCGCCACGCCGCACGGCGAGGTTCAGACCCCGCAGTTCATGCCCGTCGGTACCCTGGCGAGCGTAAAGAGCCTCGACCCCGAGGATCTCACCCGGCTCGGCGCCACCATGATCCTCGCGAATGCGTATCACCTCCGCCTGCGGCCCGGCGACGAGATGATCCGCACCATGGGCGGCCTGCACCGGTTCATGCAGTGGCACGGCCCCATGCTCACCGACAGCGGTGGCTTTCAGGTGTTCTCGCTCGAGGGGCTCCGCACCATCGCCGAGGAGGGGGTGGAGTTCCGCAGTCACCTCGACGGCTCCCTCCAGCAGTTCACCCCCGAGAGCGTGATGCGCATCGAGCGCAACCTCGGCGCCGACGTGATCATGCAGTTCGATCACGTGGTGCCGGGGCAGTCGCCGCACGATCTCGCCAAGGTGGCCATGGAGCGCAGCATCCGCTGGCTCGAGCGCTGCCGCGTGGCGTTCGAGCAGCTGCAGGCCGAGGACACCCTCGCGCCGACGCCCGTGCAGGCGCTCTTCCCCATCGTGCAGGGGGGCATTCACGCCGACCTGCGCCGTGACTCGGCCCACGCCATCACGAACGCCGGCGACTGGGTGGGGTATGGCATCGGCGGGCTGTCCGTGGGCGAAGCGAAGCCCGACATGTACGCCATGCTCGATGTGGTGAACCAGGTACTCCCCACCGACAAGCCGCGCTACCTCATGGGCGTGGGTTTTCCGGAAGATCTCGTGGAAGGGGTCGCCCGCGGGGTCGACCTGTTCGACTGTGTCGCGCCGACGCGCATGGGGCGGACCGGCGCGTTTTTCACGGCCGCGGGGCGCAAGAACATCAAGAACGCCCAGTGGCGTCTCGACGGGGCCCCGCTCGAGGAGGGATGCACCTGCGCGGCCTGCACCCGGTTCTCCAAGGCCTACATCCGGCACCTTTTCGTGGCCGAGGAAATCCTCGGACTCCGCCTCCTGAGCCTGCACAATGTACATTTCCTCGTCGCGCTGATGCGCGACGCCCGGGCCGCCGTGCAGGGCGGCACGTTTCAGGGCTGGAGCCGTGACTGGCTCGCCCGCTATCACTCGAGCAAAACCCGCTGATCATGATCGCACCCGTCTTCGCCAGCTTCGCCATCCTGCAGGCCGCCCCCACGGCCGCCATCCCGCAGATGATCTTCATGTACGGGGCGATCTTCGCGATCTTCTATTTCGTGCTCATCCGCCCGCAACAGAAGCAGCGCAAGCAGCACGAAGAGCGCGTGAAGACGCTCAAGAAGGGCGACGAGATCGTCACGGCCGGCGGCATCGTCGGGGAAGTGCTGCACATCGCCTCGCAGGGGAAGGATGGTGCCGCCACGCTCGCCGACCGTATCACCATCAAGTCGGGCGAGAGCAAGCTCATCGTCGAACGCGGGCGCATCGCGGCGGTGGGCGGCAGCGCCCCCGCGGCGTAACGCCCGGCGCCACCCGTTTTCGGATACTGCCTGTGTCCCTGCTCGACATCCACGTCCTCGGCTCCCCCATTCTCCGTCAGGAGACCGAGGTGGTCACGCAGATCACCCCCGAGCTCCGCCGCCTGGTCGACGACATGTTCGACACCATGGAGGTGGCCAAGGGGGTGGGGCTCGCCGCGCCTCAGGTGGGGCGCTCCGAACGGCTGTGCGTGGTGGATGCCGACGACGTGCGCCTCGTGGTCATCAACCCCGAGATCGTGCACAAGGAAGGCGGGCTCGTGCGCGGTGAAGAGGGGTGCCTCTCCATTCCCGAGATCTACGCCGACGTCGACCGCGTTGCGCGCATCACGGTGCGGGCGCAGGACATCGACGGGAAGTGGTACGAAATCGAGAATGCCGCGAACCTGCTCGGCCGTTGCCTGCAGCACGAAATCGATCACCTGCACGGCAAGATGTTCACCGATCGCCTCAGCCTGCTCAAGAAGCGCTCGGCGATGAAGGAGTGGGAGAACTACGAGAAGGCCAAGTATCCGAAGAACGTGCGTGTGCTTCCCGTCGGCGATCTGCCGCCGGAGAAGGACAGCGCCAAGGCGTAGGGGAGGCGGCGCCCCGTGAGAATTCTCTTCTGGGGCACGCCCGACTTCGCCGTGCCACCGCTGCGCGCGCTGCTCGGCGAGGGGCACGATGTGGTGGGCGTGGTCACGCAACCCGACAAGCCGCGCGGCCGTTCGCGCACGCAGCTCGATCCGTCGCCGGTGAAGCTGGTGGCGCTCGAGGAAGGGATCCCGGTGCTGCAGCCGCTCAAGCCGCGCGGCGACGAATTCCTGCAGCAGATGCGCGAGCTGGCCCCCGACATCTCGGTCGTGGTAGCCTACGGGCACATCCTCCCCGAGACCGTCATCGATCTGCCGCCGCACGGCACGCTCAACATCCACGCGTCGCTGTTGCCGGCGCTGCGCGGAGCGGCGCCCATTCAGGCCAGCCTCCTGCAGGGTATGCCCGAAACGGGGGTGACCATCATGCAGATGGTTCCCGCACTCGATGCGGGTGCCATGTTGCACGTGTTGCGCACGCCCATCGGCCCCGACACGACCTACGGTGAGCTGCATGACCAGCTCGCCGAGATGGGCGCGCTGGCCATCGTGCAGGCGCTCACGCTCCTCGAAGCTGGTGCGTCGCGCGCCGTACCGCAGGACGACGCTTGCAGCACCTACGCGCCGAAGATCGAACGGCACATGGCGCGCCTCGACTTCGCACAGCCGGCCGAAATCGTCTCGCGCGTCTCGCGTGCCTTCGACCCGCGCCCCGGTTCGTTCGCCGCGCGCCAGGGCGTGGACGTGAAGTGCTTCGGTGCGCGCGTCCTTGGCGACGGTTCCGACGGTGCGCTCGACGAACCCACACGTTCGAGCCCGCCGGGCACGGTGCGCAGCGCCGACGACAACGGCCTGCTCGTGCGGTGCGGTGTGGGCGCGGTGTGCTTCACCGACGTGCAGCCCAGCGGCAAGCCGCGCATGACGGCGGCGGCGTGGGCGCGCGGACGTGGCGTGCAGCCGGGCGATCAGTTCGAGACGGGTTCGACCCTCACCGCGACGTGACCCTCGTGAAGCGCCCGTATCAGGGGGCCCGGACGGGCCCCGACGTGACCGAGACGCGCACGGCCGCCGCCAACGTGCTCGCCGATCTGCGGGCCGGACAGTTGCTCGACGCCACCTTCGAACGGCGCACATCGTCACTCGATGCGCGCGACCGGCGGTGGGTGCAGGAACTCGTGTGGGGCATGCTGCGCACCCGCGGCCGGCTCGACGCCATCCTTGCCGAACGCGTGCGCGGTGGCATTGCCAAGCTCGACGTGGACGTGGCCGATCTGCTGCGACTCGGTGCGTACCAGCTGCTCTCGATGGACAGCGTGCCCCCGTACGCGGCCATCGGGCAGACCGTGCAGCTCACCAAGCAGCGGCACGGCATCGGCGCGAGCACGCTGGCCAACGCCGTGCTGCGCCGCATCGACCGCGAGCGCGAGGCAATTGCGCCCGCTGTCCCCGCCGATCCGCTCGACGCCCTCGCGCAGGAGTATTCGCACCCGCGTTGGGTCGTGCAGCGGTGGGCCGAACGCTGGGGGCTCGAGGCCACGCGTTCGCTGCTCGGGGCGAACAACGCGCCGGCGAGCATCGTGGTGCGTCCGTACGGCATCGAACGCGAGCCACTCGAGGGCATGCTGCAAACGGCTGGCGTGGACACCCACGATGTGCCGCTCGTGGCCGACTCGGTGCGCCTCTCCGGCACGGTCGCCCTCACCGAGCTCGGCGCCTTCAAGCAGGGCGCGTTCTACGTACAGGATCCCGCGGCCACACTGGTGGTGATGTACGCGCACGTGCCGCAGGGCGGCACGGTAGCCGACCTGTGTGCCGCGCCCGGCAGCAAGGCGCTCGAACTGTCGCGTCGCGCCGGGCTGGTGATCGCGGCCGACCGCAACGCGGCGCGCGTGCAGCGCATGGTGCAGGGCTTCGCCCGTCTCCATGCGACCCGACTGCAGGTACTGGTGGCCGACGCTACGCAGCGGGCGCTAACCCCTGTGGACGCCGTGCTCGTGGACGTACCCTGTACCGGCACCGGCACGTTTCGCCGTCACCCCGACGCGCGCTGGCGTTTGCGCGTGAGTGACTTCGCCGTACTGGGCGCGCTGCAGAAGACGATTCTGCGCAGCGCCGCGACGCTGGTGAAGCCCGGCGGGTTGCTGGTGTACAGCACCTGCTCGCTCGAACTCGAGGAGAACGACGAGCAGATCCGCGCGTTCCTGCACGCGCATCCCGAGTTCACGCTGGAACCCCCACCGGCCGGCGTGGTCCCCGCCTCGGTACTCGATGGCGGCATGCTGCGTGTGCTGCCGCACCTGCACGGCTTCGATGGTGCCTACGCGGCACGACTCCGGAGGGCCGCCTGATGGCGACCGACAAGAAGACGGCGACGGCGAAGAAGCGCCCTGGCGGCACCGCCGCGCTGAAGACCTGGGGCGCGCGTGCGCTCATCGCCCTCGTGGCCGGCGCGTCGATCGGGGCGGGAGCCGGTGTGTTCACGGTACACAAGCTCGAGCCCGGCCGTGGAACCGGCGTGGACTCACTGGCGGTGATGCTCGACAGCATTGCCCGCGGGAAGGTGCCGGCGGCCACGGGAGGCGCAAAGAAGGGGGCGGCGCAGCGCAACGACAGTGCGACGCCCACCGACAGTGCGGCCACCGCTCCCGCGGAACTCATCGCCGTCCCCGTGCTCACCGACCTCGAGGAGGGCGCGGCCCGCAACGCGCTGCTCGACGCAGGACTGCAGGTGGGTGAAGTGCAGTTCCAGGCCTCACCCAAGCCGGCGGGGACGGTGCTTTCGAGCATTCCGCTCGCCGGATCGAACGTGGCACCCAACACACCAGTGACACTCGTGCTCAGTGATGGCCGCACGAGTGCGACCGATACGATGTCCACTCCTCTCGCCAAGCAAGTCCCATGAGCGTTCGCATTGCTCCGTCCGTTCTCAGCGCCGATTTCACCAAACTCGGCGCCGAGATCGCCATGTGTGAGGCTGGTGGCGCCGACTGGATCCACGTGGACGTCATGGACGGCCGTTTCGTGCCCAACCTGTCGTTCGGCGTGAAGGTCATCGAGGCGGTGAAGAAGAGCACCAGCAAGGTGGTGGATGTGCACCTCATGGTACTCGAGCCGGAACACTATTTCGACGACTACGTGAAGGCTGGCGCCGATGTGCTCACCATTCACGCCGAGGCGGCGCCGCACATCGATCGCCAGATCATGCGCATCAAGGAGCTGGGGGTGAAGGCCGGAGTGGCACTCAACCCGGGAACGCCGCTCAGCGCCATCGAAGAGGTGGTACATCTGCTCGATCTCGTGCTCATCATGAGCGTGAACCCGGGCTACGGCGGTCAGAAGTTCATCAACTATTCCGTGGACAAGATCGAGCGCGCACGGTTCCTGCTCGACCAGGCGCAGAGCCATGCCGTGCTCGAAGTGGACGGCGGCATCTCGCGCGACACCATTCAAGCCTGCTGGCGGGCCGGAGCGGATACCTTCGTGGCCGGCAACGCGATCTTCGGTGCGGCCCATCCGCAGCAGGAGATCGCCGTGCTTCGCAACCTCTGCTCGGAACGCGTATGACGGTCAAGCAACAGTGGGTGGTGGTGCTCGGTATCGTGGCCGTCCTCGCCGGCGGGGCGTTCGCTGCCTCGCATTTTCTCAAGGACGAACTCACCAGCGTCGGCGTCGGCAGCGACGCGCCGGGGTTTGCCGCTGGCACGCTCGAGACGCCGGCCAGAATGAAATCGCTCAGCGACTACCGCGGCGAAGTGGTCGTGCTCAACATCTGGGCCACGTGGTGCATTCCGTGCCGCACCGAAATGCCGAGCATGGAAAAGCTCTACCGGGAGCTCGGCCCCAAGGGGCTCAGGATGGTCGCGGTGAGTGTGGACAATGCGGGCGAGGAACAGACGATCCGCAACTTCGTGAAGGAGTACGGGCTCACCTTCGAGATCCTGCACGACGCGGCGGGGAGCATCCAGAGCATCTACCGCACCACGGGTGTACCGGAAACCTTCGTGCTCGACCGCGATGGCAAGATCCGCAAGAAGTGGATCGGTGCCGACGACTGGGCCTCGGAAGGCAACAAGCGGCTGCTCGAGCAGCTGCTCGCCCAGCCGAAGTCGTAAGTCCCGCCGCCGTGCGCGTCCTCGGCATCGAAACGTCGTGCGATGAAACGTCGGCGGCCGTGGTGAGCGGCACGCCGCACGCGTTGTCGCTCGACTCCCTCGTGATTCTGTCGCAGGACGTCCACCGTCTCTTTGGCGGCGTGGTCCCGGAAATTGCGAGCCGTCAGCATCTCACCGGCATCGTGCCCGCTGTGAACGCTGCGCTGCGTGATGCCAACGTGGGCATACGTGACCTCGACGCGATCGCGGTCACGTATGCGCCGGGACTCGTGGGCGCGTTGCTGGTGGGCACGAGCTACGCGAAGGCGCTGGGGTTCACGCACGACGTGCCGGTAGTGCCGGTGCACCATCTCGAGGGGCATCTCTTCGCCACGCTGCTCGAGCATGCGAACGCGGCGCCACCGTTCACGGCGCTGCTCGTGAGCGGCGGGCACACCTTGCTGCTCGACGTGCCCGAGTGGGGGCGCTACACGCTGCTCGGCCAGACGCGTGACGATGCGGCCGGTGAGGCGTTCGACAAGGTGGCCAAGCTGCTCGGCCTGCCCTATCCCGGCGGGCGACCCATCGAGCAACTCGCGGCGACGGCCGAGCGTCCCGAACATGGTCACCCACACCATTTCGCGCGCCCCATGCTGCGCCGCCGGGCCGTGGTGACCGACGAGGATTACTACGACTGTTCGTTCAGCGGTCTCAAGACCGCCGTGCTCCATGCCGTGCGCGCATCGGAGAAGGCCGGTACACTCGACGAGGACAAGGCGAGCATCGCGCGTGGCTTTCAGGACGCCGTGATCGACACGCTCGTGGAGAAGGTGTACCGCGCGGCCAAGGCTCATCGGCGGGGCCGTGTGGTGTTGGGAGGCGGCGTCGCCTGCAACGGGGCGCTGCAGTCCGCCATGCGGGACCGGTTCGCGGGACGCGGCGGAGACCTGTTCGCCCCCTCACCGCGACTGGCGACCGACAACGCCGCCATGATCGCCGCGGCCGGCCTCTTTCGCGCCCTGCGTGGTGAACGGGCCGACCCGTCGTTCACCGCGCGCGCATCGCTGCCGATTCCCGGACTGGTGGCGCGTACGGTCGCGCCCCACCCGGTTTCCCCCGGGCCTTCACACGCGCCGCCACGCGGCGGCTAATTTCCCAGCATGCTTTCGCCCATCCTGCACCGGCCCGCGAATTTCCACCTCGGCCCCCTCGAAGTCACCGGCTTCGGCCTGGCGGTGCTGGCAGCGTTCGCCATTTCGCAGATCATCTGCCAGCGCGAACTGTGGCGGCGTGGCTTCGACAAGGAAGCCGACGCCATGCCCGACATCGTGCTTGCGGCGCTGGTGGGGACGCTGATCGGCGCCAAGACGTACTACGTGGTGCTCACCGGCGACCCGGGGGCGTTCCTGAGCCGCGGCGGCTTTGTCTTCTGGGGCGGGTTCATGGGCGCCGTGGCGCTCTGCTGGGCAGTGATCAAGGCCAAGCAGCTCAACTTCCTACGCATTGCCGATGTGGCGGGTATCGCCATCGCCGCCGGCTACAGTGTGGGGCGAACGGGGTGCTGGGCGGTGGGCGACGACTACGGGCGCCCATGGAACGGCTTCCTCGCGACGCAGTTTCCCGAGGGGGCCCCGCCGAGCACGGTGAGTGTGATGACCGGGCAGTTCGGGGTGCCCTTTCCCGCGGGGACGAACCCGAGCGATGTGGTGGCGGTGCACCCGACGCAGCTGTACGAGACGCTGATGGGGTTCATCATGTTCCTGGTGGCGTGGAAGCTCCGGAAGCACACCCACAAGGAAGGGTGGCTCTTCGGCGTGTACTGCGTCGGGGCGGGCATCGAGCGCTTCATCGTGGAGTTCTTCCGCGCAAAGGACGACGCGCTCACGGTGGGGCTGACGACGGCGCAGATCATTGCGATCACGATCTTCACGATCGGGGTGGCGCTGCTGGGCACTCGTCGTCGGGTGGCGACGGCCTGACGGGCCCCCGACCCAATTCCGACCAGCCCATTCCCCATTGCGCCCGGCACCGTAGCACGTGTATACTCCGGTATACCGTTTGAGAACCATTCTCATCCAATCCCGTGCCGTCGGTTCCACTCCCTACTCTCCAGTCCGCTGACGACGCCTCGCGCACCACGTGTGCGTTGAGCGCCTGTCGCGCCGGAACCCGCGCCACCGTGGTCGACATCGAGTGCTCCGGCGACGAGGCCTGCCGGCTCCGCGCCCTCGGTCTCTGTGAAGGCACCGCCGTCAACATCATCGATGCGCGTGACGCCATGCTGCTCGAAGTCCGCGGCACCCGCCTCGCCCTCGGCTCGGCCCTCACTGCGGGCATTACCGTGCAGCCCGTCGGCGCCCGCGCCTAGTCGCCGCCGCAGGACGCTGGCGACCCTCTCTCCGGTGTTGCGCGCATCGCGCGAGACCCGACCGTGACCTCGTGACGACCATCCTGCCCGCGCCTCCCGGTGAGTCACCTGCCGGCGACGCGCGTGAGCCCACGCTCCGCGTCGCCATCATCGGCAACCCGAACACCGGCAAGACGACGCTGTTCAATGCCCTCACCGGGCTGCGCCAGCGCGTCGGCAACTTTGCCGGTGTCACCGTCGAGCGTGTCGAAGGCGGCTTCAAGGGGCCCGGAGGCCGCCGCATCGCGGTGCTCGACCTCCCCGGCAGTTATTCGCTGTCGGCCGGTTCGCCCGACGAGCAGGTCGCGCTCGAGGTCCTGCTCAGTCGCGACGCCGATCAGTGGCAGCCCGATGTCGTACTCGTGGTCGTCGATGCGGTGCACCTCGAGCGCAATCTCTTCCTCGCCAGCCAGATCATCGAGCTCGGTGTCCCCGTCGTCATTGCGCTCAACCAGTTCGACGTGGCGCAGGACGAGGGCATCACCATCGACATCCCCGAGCTCATCCACGCGCTGGGTGTGCCCATCGTGCCCACCGTCGCGACGCGCGGTGAGGGACTGGATCCGCTCAAGAAGGCGCTCATCACCGCCACCACGCTGCCGGTGCCGGCGCGCCGGTTCACGATGCCCCCGGCGGTCGCGGATGCCCTCGCGTCGCTCACCGCCTGCCTGACGAGCGCCGGCCTCACCGACAGCGCCGCCGGCATGGAAGCGCTGCGCCTGCTGGGCGTGCAGAAGCAGGAGGCACATCTGGCCACGGTACCGCGCCTGCGGGCCGAGGTGCAGGATGCGATGGCCACACTCCGCGACCTCGGCTACACCCCCAACCGCCTCGAAAGCGAGCTCCGCTACGCGTGGATCGCCGAGGTGGTGGAGCAGACGGTCGCGCGGCCGCGCACCATCAAGCAGAACCTCAGCGATCGGATCGATCGCGTGGTCCTGCATCGTGTGTTCGGCCCGATGCTCTTCCTCGCGCTCATGGCCGTCGTCTTCCAGGCCGTGTTCTCGTGGGCGGCCCCACTGATGGACGGCATCGAGGTGCTCATCGGCGCAATGGGCAGCGCGGTGGGCGATCGCCTGGCCGACGGTGATCTCCGCTCGCTCGTCGTGGACGGTGTATTCGGCGGCGTGGGATCGGTGCTCGTGTTCCTGCCGCAGATCGCGATTCTCTTCGCGTTCATCACGCTGCTCGAACATTCGGGCTATATGGCGCGCGCCGCGTTCCTCATGGACCGCATCATGCGCACCGTGGGACTGCACGGAAAGAGCTTTATCCCCATGCTGTCGGGCTACGCCTGCGCGGTGCCCGGCGTCATGGCTACGCGCACCATCGAGGACCCGAAGGACCGCCTCGCCACGATCATGGTGGTCCCCCTCATGAGCTGTTCGGCGCGGCTGCCGGTCTACACGCTGCTCATCGGCGCATTCGTCCCGGCCACGTCGCTCATGCCGGGGCTCACGCTACAGGGCGCGACCATGTTGGGCATGTACCTGCTCGGCACCGTGGTGGCGCTGCTGGTGGCAGCCGTCTTCAAGCGGACGCTGCTCAAGGGGCCGGTACGTCCCATGATTCTCGAACTGCCCCCCTATCGCCTCCCCAGCGCCCGGTCGCTGCTGGTGAGCGTAGCGCAGCGGTGTCAGCTGTTCCTCCGGCGCGCCGGCACGGTAATCCTGGCGCTCAGCATTCTTCTCTGGGCCATGGCCACGTTTCCCCGCGCGACCATCGACCCTACGCTGCCGGACGCCGCGCAGCAGGAGCAGCAACTCGGGCATTCGATGCTCGGACGCATCGGCCACGCCATCGAACCCGTCGTGCGCCCGCTGGGGTACGACTGGAAGATCGGCGTGAGCATCGCCGCGAGTTTCGCGGCCCGCGAAGTGTTCGTGAGCACCATGGGCACGATCTACGGCGTTGGCAGTGAAAACGAAGCGGCACTCACGGAGAAGCTGCAGACCGAGACCGATGCGTCGGGGACGCGGGTGTACACGCCGCTCGTCGCCATCGGGCTCATGGTGTTCTACGTGTTCGCGCTCATGTGCATCAGCACCATCGCTGTGACGGTGCGCGAAGCTGGCGGCGGTGCGTTGGGATGGAAGTGGGCCTCGATCCAGTTCGCGTACATGCTGGCCCTGGCCTACGCCGGCGCGTGGATCGTGTACGCCGGCGGCACCGCGCTCGGACTCGGAGGCTGACATGCCGACGGAGACGCTGGTCGTCCTCCTCATCGTGGCGGGCGCTGCCGGGTATGTGGGGCGTCTGGCGTGGCGGGCCGTGGCGGCGGCGCGGAAGCCAAAGCACGGGTGCGGTGGAGACTGTGGGTGCGGGCACTAGGGGCGACGAACAGCAGACAGCAGCGTGCTGCGCGCATCAACGCCCTTCAGGACGCCCCCACAATCTCCCCGATCCCCCCCCACGCGTCATCCGCCGCCGCGAACACCATCGCCATCGCGGCGACCCACCGCCGCCAGTCGGCGAAGCGTGTATCCATCTGCCCCCTGCGCACCGTCGCTCCAGCGGCCCGCAGCGCCTCGAGCGCCACGAAGAGCGCCGCCGCTTCGTCCTCGATGGCCGCCTCCAGCGCACGCTGTTCTGCCGCGTTGTCTGGCGCCGTGAGTACGGCGATGCGGGCCGCCGCCTCGGTCATGGCGCCGTGCAGCGAGGCGCCGTCCATCAGCGCCACCTGACGCTGCGGGT
>DCZC01000147.1:3983-4207 GCA_002331565.1 Gemmatimonas sp. UBA2094 | reverse complement strand
CGCCGGACGGGACGCGGGGCGCGCGGCCGGCTTGGCGGCCTGGGCGCCGGCTGTGGCGAAGGGAGACAACGCGCCGGCAATCAGAGCCAGACGCGGGGAGAAACGCTTCACAGCGGGACCTCCGAAAAGGGTGTGACGAAACCGAGCGGCGACTATCGCGAGGCGAGGGGCTGGCCGCAATAGGGAGCTGTCATGGGTACGGTTGGGGAGGGGGGAGGGTTGAG
>DCZC01000147.1:0-3645 GCA_002331565.1 Gemmatimonas sp. UBA2094 | reverse complement strand
CTGACCCTCATCTCTCCATGCTTCGCGAAATCGAAATCAAGCCCGCGGGCGGTGTGCCGATTGCCATCGGCCTGTCGGTGGGCGTCCTCGCCGGTCTCTACGGCTTCTATGTTGGCGCCCGCAGCAACGACTTCGCCCTCGCCATCCCGTCGGTCCTCTTCTCCCTGGTCGCCGGCCTGCTGCTCCCCGGGCTGTTCACCGTCGAGCCCAACGAAGGCAAGGCGCTCACCCTGTTCGGCACCTACACGGGCACCGTGCGTCAGGCCGGCCTCTGGTGGGTGAACCCGTTCATGCAGAAGACCAGCGTGTCGCTGCGCGTGCGCAACTTCGAGACGAACAAGCTCAAGGTGAACGACGCGTACTCGAACCCCGTGGAGATCGGCGCGATTGTCGTCTGGCGCGTCACGGACACGGCCGAAGCGCTGTACGAAGTGAACGACTACGTGCAGTACGTCGCGGTGCAGAGCGAGTCGGCGCTGCGTGCGCTGGCCTCGCAGCACCCGTACGACGCGCACGGCACCGAGGACGTGGCGCTCAGCACGCACCAGGAGGAGGTCAACCGGGGGCTCGCCGGTGCTCTCGTGGACCGGTTGGCCAAGGCGGGCGTGGAAGTGATCGAGGCGCGCATCAGCCATCTCGCGTACTCCCCCGAAATCGCCGCCGCCATGCTGCAGCGCCAGCAGGCGAGCGCCATCGTGGCGGCGCGGCAGACGATCGTGGAGGGCGCCGTGGGCATGGTCGAGCTCGCGCTCGCCTCGCTCAAGGAACGCGATATCGTGGACCTCGACGGCGAACGCAAGGCGGCGATGGTGAGCAACCTGCTCGTCGTGCTGTGCAGCGAACGCTCCACGCAGCCGGTGGTGAACACCGGTTCGCTCTACACCTGATTCCCGGCGTGGGTGCGGTCGCCGGAGCCGGGTGGCCTCATGGCTGAGCGCAAGTCGTTTCTGCTGCGCGTCGATCGCGAGCTGCTCGACGCCGTGCAGCGCTGGGCCAACGACGACCTTCGTAGCCTTAACGGCCAGATCGAGTTTCTCCTGCGGCGTACGCTCCGTGATGCGGGGCGCGCGCCGAAGGGGAGCACGCTGCCGCCCACGACCGATCCAGACTTCTCTCCGGAGTGATGATGTTGCTCCTGTCCCGCCTGCCGCGCACGACACGTCGGCGGCTCGCGTTCATCGCGTTGCTCGGGGTGATCGTGGGCCTCGTGCTCGGCACGACCGTCCGCGCGCAGGGCGCCCCCCTGCGCTTCGTGTACCTCCGCGGCGCCGATACACTCGCGTTCGAAACACTCACGCCCGGCAGCGGCGTGATGCACGGCGTGCTCGAATACCGTGGGCAGCCGCGCATCGCGTGGGAGCAGACGCGCGCGCCGCTGCGCCTCACGCTCACCGTGTTCGCCCCGGGGTCCGCCGCCGACGCCGCGCCGCTGCAGGTAGCGAGCTTCGTGGCGCAGGGCGATTCGATGGCGGCCGAAATCGGCGCGCGTGGCGCGATGCGTCCGCAGCGGTTCGCGTCGAAGGCCGGCGCGGTGCCCCTCATCAACAACTCGCTGCTGCACACGGCACTCATCGGCGCGCTCGCACGCGAATCGGGGCGTGCCACCATCCCCCTCTTCCTCACCAACGGCGCGCAAACGGTCGATGGCGCCGTGAGCACGACCGGTGACACGACGACGGTCACGATCGGTGGCATGAGCCTGCAGGTGCTGTGGCAGAACGGCGTACCGCTCGAGGTGCGCGTGCCGGCGCAGAATCTCCGCGCGGTGCGCGCCACCGGCGGCGCCAATGGGGAAGGCTTCGCAGCGCCCAAACCCGTGAGCTACGACGCCCCGCCGGGCGCCCCGTACACGAGCGAAACCGTTACCATTCCCACCCCGCGCGGCTACACGCTCGCCGGCACGCTCACGCGGCCGAAGGGGGTGAGCGGCCCCGTGCCCGTGGTGATCACGATCAGCGGCAGCGGCCCGCAAGACCGTGACTCGCGCATTCCCATCGTGCGCGACTACGCGCCGTTCCGCGACATCGCCGACACGCTGGGCCGGCGTGGCATCGCCGTGCTGCGCTACGACGACCGCGGCGTGGGCCAGAGTGGCGGCAGCGGCGCCGTGCGCGACACCGCCACCAGCGAAGATTTCGCCGACGACGTGCTGAGCGTGGTGCAGTATCTGCGCATGCGCGACGCCGTGGATGGCACCCGCATCGCGCTCGCCGGCCACAGCGAGGGCGGGCTCATCGCGCCCATCGTCGCGGTGAAGGATCCGCGCATCCGCGCCGTCGCGCTGTTGGCGGGGCCGGCGAACACCGGCCGAAAGATTCTCGAGTACCAGAACGAGAACGGCATCCGCGCGGCGACCGTGAGCGAGGCCCAACGGGATTCCCTGCGTCGCACTGTCCCCGCCGCCCTCGACTCCCTCGCGCGCACCAATCGGTGGATGCGCTACTTCATGACCACCGACCCGCTCGTCACCGCGCGACGCATGACGCAACCGGTGCTCATCCTGCAGGGCGACACCGACCAGCAGGTCACCCCCGAGCAGGCCGACACCCTTGCCGCCACCTTGCGCCGCGCCGGCAACCGGGCCGTCACGCTGCGTCGCTTCCCCGCCACCAACCATCTCTTTCTCGCCGACAGCAGCGGATCCCCCGCCGGCTACACCGCGCTGAAGGCAACGAAGGTCCGGCAGGAGGTGTTGGGCGCCTTGGCCGACTGGGCGGTGCGCACACTCGGCCGATGACGCGGTACCCGATCGCCCCGGGCTTCAATTGGACCATGCGCCACTTCTTCCGCGCCCTGCTCGCGCTCTGTGCGCTCCCCGCCTCCCTGTACGCCCAAGTCGTCCCCGACTCCACGCCCCCGCGTCCCGCGGCCCCGGTGTTCGTGTACCTGCAGTACGGCGATACCATCGCCTTCGAAGCCGTCTACAGCGACACGACCGTGGTGCGCGGTGCATTGCTGGTCCCGAAGCAGGGACGCGTCGAGTGGGAGCATCTGGTGCGCGACGGCGCCCCCGCGACGCTCAGCCTGTCCTTCTTTCCGCCGGCCGAGCAGGGCGACCGCATGTACCGGCAGGTCGGCTATGGGCCCAAGGGTGACAGCATGGTCGTCGTCACCCGCGATCTCGAGCGGGGCCAGTCGGAAACCCGGCCGGCGCGCGACCGTGCCATCGCCGTGTTCGGCCGCTCGATGACACACATCGCCTACCTCGGCTTCTACGCCGTACAGGCGCGCCGTCCGGTGCTGCCACTCTATCTCACCTCGTCGGGCAAAACCGTCGATGCCATGGTGAGCGTCATGGGCGAATCGCTCTCCATCACGGTCGACGGGCTGCGCGTGGAGTCGGAGTGGGAGGGCGGCGCGCTCCTCGAGGTGCGCGTGCCCAGTCAGGGGCTGGTCGTCCGCCGCGCGACGGCATCGTAACCACGGGTTGCCGCGCCAGCATCACCCCCGTTCTGCGCGTACTATGCAGGGTCGCGACCGCCCTGCTGTCGCGTCGACTCCTTCGTTCTGCTCTCCTCAGCAAGCCCCCACCCGCATGCGTCTCCGTTCGCTCTTTCTCGCCGTCACCGCGGGGCTCAGCCTCGCCGCGTGCGCCAAGCCGACCCCGGCGCCGGCCCCGACCCCGACTCCGGCGCCCAACGCCGC
>DCZC01000172.1:6100-6834 GCA_002331565.1 Gemmatimonas sp. UBA2094 | reverse complement strand
GAGGACATCGTGGCCTGCACGCCGGTGCAGGAGGGGCTGCTCTATCATTGGCTCCGCGGCACCGATGGCGATGCGTATCATGAGCAATGGGTGTTCACGCTCGACGGGGCCTTCGATGCCTCCGCGTTTCAGCGGGCGTGGGACATGGTGACGGCGCGCCACCCGGCGCTGCGCACCGTGTTCCGCTGGCGTGAGGTGCCGCATCCCGTGCAGGTGATTCTTCCGCACGGACGTACCGACTGGGTGATCGATGAATGTCGTGGCGCCAACCACGGCGACCTGCTAGCGCGTGCGACGGTGGCCATGGCTGAGGATCGCGAGCACCGCTTCGATCTCGCCGGTGGACCACTACAGCGCGTGCGACTGCTGCTGGGGGCCGACGACACGACCGTGGTGTGCTGGTCGCACCACCACATCGTTCTCGATGGCTGGAGTACCCAGTTGGTCGTGCGCGATGTGGTGGCCTGTTATGCCGATGTGAAGCATCACGCGCGTCAGGACATCTCGTGGCCGAGTCGTGGGGCGTCGCCGCGTGACTACATCCGATGGCAGGTGGGCCGCGACACGACGCGTCTGCGCGAATATTGGTCCGGCGTGCTGAGCGACGTAACCGAGCCGACACCGTTGCCGGCCGCGCTGCCGATCGCACCCGTGTCGGCCGCGCCACACGACCGGGTGGCAGAGCGCGTTCGGTGCGCCCGGGTATTGACCGCAGAACAGACGCGTGAGCTGAC
>DCZC01000172.1:3133-5840 GCA_002331565.1 Gemmatimonas sp. UBA2094 | reverse complement strand
GGCGATATCGACGATGTGCTCTTTGGGGTCACGCTGTCAGGGCGTCCGCCCGAGTTGCCGGACATGGACGATGCCGTCGGTCTGTACATCGTGACCGTGCCCCTGCGCGTGCAGGTGGATCGCCGTCGTCGTGTGAGTGCCTGGCTTCGCAGTCTGCATCAGCAGCAGGCCGAGCTGGAGAGCATGGCCTCGTATCCCGCAACGGCCGTGCATCGCTGCAGCCGTGTGCCGCGGGACCAGTCGCTGTTCGACTCGCTGGTGGTGGTGGAGAACTATCCGTTGCGGGAGGCTGCTCCGGTGCCGGGCGCCCTGCAGGTGACCGGGCTGGAGGTACGGAGCTATACGCACTATGCGCTCGCCCTGACGGTGCTGCCGGGGGAGTGCTGTGAGGTGACGCTCGATCTCGACCCCGTGCATATCGACGCTACGCATGCGGCCGCGTTACTAGAGCAGGTGGCGTTGACGATGCATCAACTGGCGACCAGCCCACAGGCAACGCTCGGTACGATGCTTCCGGCCCGCCGAGGAGCGTTCGTGCGTGTGCCGCTGGCTCGCCCGCTTGCGGACAGGTTGCGCGAAGGGGGCCGTCACCGCGGAGCCGTCGCATGGTATGCTGCTGCGGCCGCGGCGCTCGCGCGCCGCTACGGCGGACACGAGCAGCTGATGATGGGCTTCGGCGCTCTCGCGGCTGACTCCGTTCCGCTGCAGGACGACGAAGTGCTGGCGCTGGTGCCGCTCACACGCCTTGCTACGGAGGGGAGCGACACCGCGACCATGCCCCTCGACTCGCTGATCGGCGCGGAATTCGACACCGCCGCCGTCACACGATCGGTCGGGGAGCGGCTGGAGCAGACATCGTGGGATCTCCGTGTGCTGGTGCTCCCGGTAGCGGGGGCGGAGGCGGTGGCGCTGTCGTCGGATAGCGGGCGGTTCGATCAGGCATCGCTGCAGCGGGCCGGCGCGCATATGGTCCGGCTGCTCGAGCATCTGGTCGATCAGGCTCCCGTCGCCGTGTCGGCGGTGCCGTTGCTCAGTGACCACGAGCAGGCGCAGCTTGCCGGCTGGAACGCGACGACGGTGACGTATCCCGCGCCGCATACGCTGGCCGGTCTTGTGACGGACGGATTGGCCTCCCTTGTGGCACGCGGGACATCCCATCCCATTGTTCGTGTGCCCCATGAAGGGCGTGACTGGACCGCTGCCGCCTTCGACCGTCGCACCACGCAGCTGGCGCATCGGCTCCGGCGACAGCACGGCGTCGGCCCCGACGTGTTGGTGGGGGTGTTTGCCGAACGGTCCAGCGCCATGGCCATCGCGCTCGTCGCCATTCTGAAGGCCGGCGGTGCGTACGTGCCCTTCGATCCGGCGCTGCCTACCGAGCGCCTCGCGCATCAGCTGGCAGACAGCGGGGTGCAGGTGATGCTGTTGCAGGACGCGCGCCACGATCTGCGGGCAGCGCTCGACGCGGCCGTGGAAGCATCGGGAGTGACAGCCCCAACGCTGATCCACGTGACCGCCGGCAACGAGGAGGAGGATGCGGCGGGGTGGATGGCGTCAGTGGAGCCGCTGACACCGGTCGTGGAGCCCCACCATCTGGCGTACATGATCTACACGTCGGGATCGACGGGTCGGCCGAAGGGTGCGCTCAACACGCAGGGGGGGGTCGCAAACCGGCTGCGGTGGATGCAGGCCACCTATCCACTCGGGGTGGACGACCGGATCCTTCAGAAGACGCCGTACAGCTTCGATGTGTCCGTGTGGGAGCTCTTCTGGCCGTTCGTGAGCGGGGCACCGCTCGTGTTCGCGGCGCCGGGTGGACATACCGACAGCGCGTATCTCGCACAGCTGATGTGTGCCGAACGCATCTCGGTCGCGCACTTCGTTCCTTCCATGCTGCAGGTGTTCGTGCAGGATCCCGCCGCGCGTGCCGTAGCGGCATCGGCCGGTGGTGCGGTCCGTCATGTCATGGTGAGTGGCGAGGCGTTGCCGGCGCCCGTGGTGGCCCGGACCCAACAGGCGCTGCCCGGGGTTGCCGTCCACAACCTGTACGGTCCCACGGAAGCGGCGGTCGATGTGTCGGCGTGGAGCTGTCCACGCCTGTCGGCGCACGACGTTGTTCCGATTGGAGCACCGATCGCCAACACCACCTTGCATGTCCTGGACCCGCATGGCGCGCCAGTGCCTCCGGGGATCACGGGCGCGTTGTGGATTGGCGGTGTGCAGGTTGGCCGTGGCTATCACCGGCGACCGGAACTTACCGCCGAGCGGTTCCGCCGTGACCCGTGGCGTGCCGACGGGCGGTTGTATCGGACAGGCGACCTGGCACGCTGGCGTTCGGATGGCACGCTCGAGTATCTCGGGCGCGAAGACCATCAGGTGAAGTTGCATGGGTATCGCATCGAGCTCGGTGAAATCGAAGCGGTGTTGTCGCTGGTCGATGGTGTCGCGTCGGCGGTCGTGATCGTGGAAGACGGTGCCGCCGGGCAGGCATTTCTTGCCGCGCACCTCGAGTCGGTGCCAGGTCGTGATCCGGACGCGACCGAGCCCGTGGCGCGCGCCGCGTGTGCGCGACACCTGCCCGCATACATGGTGCCGCGGACCTTCCGCTGGTGGCCCTCATTACCGCGATTGTCCAATGGCAAGCTCGATCGGGGAGCGCTCGGGGCTCGTACCACGCCGGGCGTTGCCACGCGCGCGGTGAGCACGG
>DCZC01000172.1:0-2814 GCA_002331565.1 Gemmatimonas sp. UBA2094 | reverse complement strand
TGCGGATCGACCGGATCGGTCGGCACGACACGTTCTTCGATCTCGGGGGCGATTCGCTGACTGCCGTGCGGCTGGCCAGTCGAATCGAAGCGGCATTCGGCATGCCGGTGCCGCTGGCGATGCTGCTCGATCAGACGACCATTGCCTCGCTGGCCACCGCGCTTCGTGCGGGCGGCACCGAGGCGGCGTGGACGCCGCTGGCCACGTTGGCGCGTCACGGGAGCGGTGCCCCCTTGTTCCTCTTTCCAGGCGCGGGCGGCAATGTGCTGGCGTTCGAGCCGCTGGTCCGGCGGCTCGCCGGAACGCGTCCGGTGTACGGCATCCAAGCGGTGGGACTGGACGGGCATACGCCACCCTACACCGACGTGCCCACCATGGCGGCCGTGATGCTGACGGCCATCGAGACCGCCGCCGACACGCACCCGGTGTTGCTGGCGGGCCACTCCTTCGGCGGATCTCTTGCCTTCGAAGTGGCGCGACAGCTGCGCGCGCGTGGTACGACCGTGGGATGGTTGGGGATCTTCGATACGCCGGCACCGATCTTCGATGCCGAAGACGTGACGCAGTCGTGGAGTGAGACCGACTGGGTGCGCCGACTCGCCGGCGACATCGAGCAGATGACCGGCGCGCGCCTTGGTGTCGACGCGGCGCTGACCGCGCACGGCGTAATCGCCACCGACGGCGCGCGCGCCTTCGAGGTTCTGGCCGAGCGACTGGTCGCGACCGGATGGTGGCCCGCCGACGCGCCGCGGTACGCGCTGGCGGGATACCTGAACGTGTATCGGGCCAATTTGGCCACGCGGTATCGCGCCCCGGCGTCGGCGCTCGATGTGCCGCTCACGCTGTTCACGGCAGCCGTGCAGGATCTCCACGGTACCACGCCGGCGGCCGCTGCCGTGCAGCAGCAGCCCGGATGGGGATGGCCGCACCTCGTTCGCGGCGTGTCGCAGCAGGAGGTGCCCGGGGATCATCTCGGGATGCTCACCGAGCCGCATGTTGCGGCGCTCGCCGAGGCCGTGCGGGCCGCGCTTGCGCCAGCGCCGCACGCCGTATCTATCTGATCATCGCCGCGGCATGCGCTTCCAACGACTGCAGCACGCGTGTGATGTCCGCTTCCGCTGCCGCCTGGCCGCTGAAGCGGTTGTCCCACGCGTCGTATCCGAGTTGCCAGAGATGACGCGCGAGCACGAACCACGGCAACGCCTCCTCTTCGGCGTTCGACAGCGGCCGCACGCTGGCATATCCTTCGTGCAGCAACGGCCACCACGCGTCCAGCTGTCCGGCGCGCTCTGCCATCCAATGGAACGCCGCGAGGTCGTAGGTGAGCCAGCCATGACCACACTCGTCGAAATCGAACAGCGTGACCACGCCGTGTGCAGCCCACAGGGCATTGCCGCCATGCAGATCGCCGTGGCAGACGCCGCGGGGACAGGCCGCGCCCACCCGGCCCTCCAGCATGGCGCGCAACGGCGTGACAATCCTCTCGAGCGTGTCGCGCCAGTCGGGACGCGTCGCGAGGTGTGGCGAGAGCCAACGCAGCGGACGGTCGATCAATTCGGCGCTGCCGAGCCCGCGGCGCTCTGCGCCCGGAAAGTGCGCCATGGCCTCGTGAAAGCGCGCGATGCTCTGGCCATAGGCGACGATATGTTCCGCCGTTGCCGTCTCCGCATCGACCGGCGTGCCGGGGGCGGCGGCGAAGAGCACCGCGCATCGCTCGCCCTCGGGCGCGTCGATGCGTGTGATCCATTCGCCATCGGTACGAGCGAGGGGCGCCGCCACGGCCACCCCATGACTGGCCGCGTGGCGCAGGACGTCGATTTCGTAAGTGACGTCACTCGGCGATCGCAACCCCGCACGGTATACGCGAAAGAACGTCGTCTGCTCCGTGTGGTGCAGACGATACGTATCGTGCGTGCCGCGCGCATGCAGGGTACAGCGCCCCGCCACCCCGTAGTGGTCGTGCACCTGCGCGCCGATCCACTGCGGATCAAGGGTACTGTTCAGAATTCGTGCTGACCACATGGATGACATCCCCGACGTGTGGTGATCGACCCGCGCCACGCGGCTGGCCTCGTCGTACCGTTCCCGCAATGTACTCGACGCTCGGCTTGCCGAGCGCCCTTCCACCTTCATCCGCACATCGAGTCGCCTGATGCCACGTTCTATCAGTTTCCCGTGCCGCCCCATGTGGCGCGCCTGCGCGGTGCTCGCTGCCGCTTCACTGGCGCTCGTTTCCGCCGGCGGTGCCCTGTCGGCCCAACAACCCACCCCCCCCTCGCTGGTGGTGTTCATCACGGTCGACCAGATGCGCGCCGATTATCTCGACCGCTTCGCGGATCAGTTCACCGGTGGTCTCAAGCGTCTGAAAGCCGAAGGCGGCGTCTTTACGCGCGCCATGCACGATCACGCGATCACTGAAACGGCGCCGGGGCACGCGACGACGATGTCCGGACGGTTCCCGGTGCACACGGGCATCACCTACAACGCGGCCGGTGTGAATACCCCCGATGCACCGTTGATCGCCGGTGGCGTCGGCGAAGGGGCGGCACCGTTCAAGTTCCGTGGCACCACCCTGACGGACTGGATGCGTGCCAAGGATCCGGCGATGCGATTCGTTTCGGTGTCCCGCAAGGATCGCGGGGCGATCCTGCCGATCGGGCGCACGAAGGGCGACGTGTACTGGTGGGCGCCGGGATTGTTCACGACCAGCACGTACTACGGCGATACGCTCCCTACGTGGGTGCAGCAGTTCAACGCTGAGCGCGGATGGATGCAGCTGGCGGGCAAGAGCTGGGATTTGTTGCTCCCGGCGGC
>DCZC01000124.1:1763-6176 GCA_002331565.1 Gemmatimonas sp. UBA2094 | reverse complement strand
GCGCCGCCCCGCCACACCAGCGCCGCCGAGGCATCGATGATGTAGTCGCGCGTGCGGGGCGGGCGGACGCGGGGCGGCTGTGCCGGCTGTGCATCGAGTGCAGACGGAACGCCGAGCAGGGGGAGGGCGCCCACCGCGCCGCGAACGATTGCCTCGCGACGGGTGAGCGTGGTGTCATCGCGTGTCGTCACACGAGGTTGGGCTGAGTGACCGCAACTTGAGGAAGCATGGATCCATGTTCATACTGGATCCATGGAGAAGATGCAAATCCTGTTTCCCGAGCCGCAGCTGGCCAGACTCCGTCAGGCCGCCAAGGTGATGGACCGCCCGGTGAGTGAACTGGTGCGGGCCGCGGTCGACGCGTGGCTGGCCGCCAACGCGCCTGCACCGCGGCAGGTCCGCGAGGCACCGCCCGTGTACGGGCTCGGCGATATGCAGACGTCGGCCGACGCGCTTCGCGATCTCGCGTGGAACGACCGTGCAGAGTCTTGATACCAACATTCTGCTCTATGCCATCAACCGGGATTACGCCGAGCACGAGGCGTGACGCGGCTCTATACGCGAAACGTGCGCGACTTCACGGGTGCCGGGTTCGCCCAAGTGATCGATCCTGTTTCCCGCTGAAGGACATGCGGAGTCGCCATAGGCACATCAGAACATCACCGGCGTCGCCAACCCCAGCTTCGCGGCCTTGGCCGCGAATGCGGTGAGATCGCCGGCCACGAAGTCCTTGAACTGCGCCTTGAGCCCGTCGAGCTGTGTGCGCAGCATGCCGTACACCTCGGCCTGCTGATCGGTGGGCCTGAAGTCGGCGCTCGACGCACTCACATCGCTCCCCACACTGGCCAGCTTTTCGTACAGCTGATTGGGGGTGCGGAAGGCGTCCTCGCGGGCGCCGGTGAGGGCGATGTCGTACAGCTTGCCTTCTATGGCGAGCACGCGCTTCTCCACCGCGTCGATCTCTTTCAAAAAGGCTTCGGCGTCGGGCACCTTGAGCGCCGGCCCCGGGCTCGCGCCGTACTCCTTCGCGTCACGGATCTTCTCGCGCAGCGTGGTGCGCATCTGCTCGAAGCCACGGCGCTGCCACTCGCTTTCGTCAATCAGCGCGACGGTCTCGTTCATCGCATCACGAATGCGCAGCGCCAGCGCCACCTGCGCCGTAATGTCGCCGTCGGTGCCGTCGCTGTTGGGGTCGCGGCGTACTTCGACCTTCTGACGCAGCGTGTCGCTCTTGTAGATCATCGCCACGGTGTACGTGCCCGGCGCCACCAGTGGCCCCACCTGGCCGCCCACCAGGTCGAGATCCCACGGCACCAGCGGCCGCGAGTCCAACACCCGCAGGGCCGTATTGCCCGGCGGCGCCGTGCGCAGCTTGGCCTTGCGCGGCCCCTCGTGACGCAAGTCCCACAATGCGCGATTGAGGCCGCGCTTCGCGGGTGCACCCGCGAACTTGCGAATAAGCGCGCCGCCGCCGTCGTACACCAGGAAGCGGACCGAGTCGCGCGGCAGTGAGTCCTTCGCGCTGCCTCCGATGGTGTAATTGATCGTCGCGGCGAGCGGCGGGTCCTGGCCACCCACCAGCGAGTTGGTGGCCTGGAGCGGCGTGGCCACCTTGCGGAAGCGATACGCTGCGCGCACGGGAAGCAGCGACGCCGGCTTGCTGGCCAGCGAATCGGCCATCGCGCGCAGGTACGAAATGTCGTCGGCAATCCAGAAGCCGCGGCCATACGTGCTCACCACGAGATCGTGGAAGTGCCCCTGAATCTGCAGCCAGCTCACCGGCGCATGCGGCAGCCCGCCAGTGGCCGCGTTGTTCAACTCCACCCACTGCTTGCCGTCGTCGAGCGATACGTACAGCGCGTTCTCCGTGCCGGCGTACAGGAGCCCCTTCCGCACCGGATCTTCGCGCACGACGTGCACGTAGCTGAACACACTCTTGGGAATGCCCGCGTCGAGCCGCGTGAACGTCTTGCCGTAATCGGTCGTCTTGTAGATGTACGGGTCGCGGTCGTTGATGAGATGCGCGTCCACGCCGACATACGCCGTGCCGGCATCGTACTTGCTGGGCTCGATGCTCGTGATGGTGCTCCACTTGGGGAGCCCCGGCATGTTCGCCGTAATGTTCGTCCACGTCTTGCCGCCGTCGCGGGTAACGTGCATGAGCCCGTCCATGGTGCCCGCCCAGATCAAGTCTTTCTGCACGGGCGACTCGGCGATGGAAAACAGCACCGTCACATTCTCCACGAACAAATTGTCGATCACGAAGCCGCCGCTGCTCTGCTGCTTGGTGCTGTCGTTCGTCGACAAGTCGGGGGAGATGAGCGTCCAGCTCTGCCCGCCGTTGGTGGTCTTGTGCACGTACTGCGAGCCCACGTACACCGTGTTGTGATCGTGCGCGCTGATGTGGATGGGGAACGTCCACTGGAAGCGGTACTTCAAATCCTTGGGCGCCACGCCGTATCCCGCTTCGGGCCACGGCTCCACCGCGCGCGCCATCTTGGTCTGCAGGTCGAAGCGTTCGAGCCCCGCGTCGTAGCAGCCGCTCCACACCGTGCGGCCATCAATGGTGTCGGGCACCGCCCACCCGCTTTCGCAGCCACCCACCGCGCTCCACACGCCAATACTGCGCGAGCCGCGCGAGTTGCTGGGACCACCGTACGAGTAGCCGTCCTGCCGGTTGCCATACAGGTTGTACGGAATCTTGGTGTCGGTGGCCACGTGATACATCTGCGCGTTGGGGAGCGCGATGCGCGTGAAGCTCTTCCCGCCATCGATGGTGATACCCACGCCGCCGTCGTCACCCACCACGAAGCGGTCGGCGTCGCGCACGTCCCACCAGATGTCGTGCAGGTCGCCCCCCGCGCGCGGCGGGTTGGGCATCTTGGTGAGGCCGCCGTCGAGTGTGCCCACGAAGCGCACGCCCACGAAGTACACGTTGTCGGCGTTGGCCGGGTTCACGCCGAAGCGCGTGTAGTACTGCGGGCGCTCGAGCAGATCGTGATCGCGGTTTACCGCGCGCCACGAGCGGCCGCCGTCGTCGCTGCGATAGAACGCCGGCTCCTTCATTTCGATGAGCGCGTAGATGCGCTGCGAATCGTTGCGGCCGATGCCGAGGCCGATCTTGCCCATGGTACCGGTCTTCGGCAGTCCGCGGCCCCATCCCTGGCCGTTGGCGCCACCGTCGAGACGCGTCCACGTGTCGCCGGCGTCGCGTGACATCCAGATGCCGCTCCCCGCGCCGCCCGAGTTCTTGTCCCACGGCACGATGTACTGCTGCCAGCTCGCCGCGAAGAGCACCCGCGGGTTGGTGGGGTCCATGGCCACGTCGATGATGCCCGTGCTGTCGTTCACGAACAGCACCTTCTTCCACTCTTTGCCACCGTTTGTGGTGCGCCAGAGCCCGCGATCGGCCTGCGGCCCGTAGCCGTGTCCCTGTGCCGCGGCGTACACCACGTCGGGGTTGGTGGGGTGAATGAGCACACGCCCGATGCGCCCCGTGTTCTCGAGCCCCATGCGCGTCCAGTGTGCGCCGGCATCGGTGCTGCGGTAGATGCCGTCGCCGATGCTCACGTTGCTGCGCAGGAACGTTTCCCCCGTGCCGAACCACACCACGTTGGGGTCACTCGGCGCCACCGCGATGGCGCTGATGCTGCTTACGCGCAGCGAGTCGGTGACCGGCACCCAGCGGATGCCGCCGTTGGTGCTCTTGAACAGCCCGCCACTCGCCGCGCCCGCGTAGTAGGTCTTGTACTCGCCCGGCACGCCGGCCACGGCGATGACGCGGTTGCCGTCGGGCCCCACGAACCGCCAGGTGGGGACCTTCACGAAGGCCGTGTCGAGCAGCGGCGCCGCGGCGGCCGCGGATTTGGGGGCGGCGCGTTGGGCAAAGAGCGCCGCCGGCGTGAGGGCGAGCGCGAGGAGGACGAGGCGGGGGCGGAAGCGCATGGGCACCGGGAATGGAGGGGAACGGTGCCCTAAGTTGCGCTGCGGGAAGGCGAAGGGCGAGCGAGCCGCCCCCCGTCTAAGCAGCGATGAGCAGCTGCGCCTGTTCCTATACGAATTGCCAACAGTTCCTGCATGTTGTGGTAGGATCGTTACTGTTTTCCTGGTCCATCCGCGTTTTCCTTGGCCATTTCATGTCGTCCGATCTCAACTTCCGAAGCCAACTCATCGTCATCACCGGCGTCGGCCGGGAGGGCCAGGTGGGTGAAGCCATCGCGCACAGCTTCGCGCAGCGCGGCGCGTCACTCGCCCTCATCGACCTGCACGCCCAGAGCGATGAGCGCACGGCCACGCTCAAGTCACTCGGCGCACCGCACGTGAGTGCCCACACCGCCAACCTCGCCGATGCGGGCGACGCGGTACGCGTGGCAGCCGAGGTGCAGCGCGCGCACGAGGCGCAGCACGGCAACC
>DCZC01000124.1:0-1512 GCA_002331565.1 Gemmatimonas sp. UBA2094 | reverse complement strand
AGCGCCCCCGACGCGTGGGCGACGCAGTTCAGCATCAATCTCGAAACGGCGTTCGCCACCACGCGTGCCTTTCTGCCCAGTGTGCGCGCGGCCCAGGGGAGCTTCGTGTACTTCGGCAGTGTGGCCGCCACCCCGGGTGGCTCGAGCAAGGGAATGGCCGCCTACGCCGCGGCCAAGAGCGGGGTGCTGAGCCTCATGCGCACGTTGGCGCTGGACGAAAAGGCGCACGGCGTGCGCGCCAACGCGGTGGCCCCCACGGCCATCCGCACCACGACCAACGTGGCCGACATGGGCGACACGGCCGATTACGTGGAGCGGGAGAGCGTGGCCGACGTGGTGGCGTTTCTGGCGAGCCCGCTGGCGCGGAGCGTGAGCGGGCAGACCATTACCCTGGCCTGAGACTCGGTGGCGGGGAACAGCTCGTCGGAGGCCACGGAGGAACGGAGGCACGGAGGCTCGCACTTCATGTATGTTCCGGCGTCGGCCCCCTCCGCCCTCCCCGCCATGCACACCTTCCCCACCCTCCCCGCCATCCGCGCCGCCCGGCACCGTCTGGACGACCTCGTGGAAACCACCGGTGTGCGCCGGCTGCGCGACGACGCCCTCGAGGCGCGCCTCGCGCCGGGCACGCAGCTGTGGCTCAAGGAGGAGCTCTTCCAGCGCACGGGGAGCTTCAAGCCGCGGGGCGCGCTCACGGTGATGCTGAGCCTCTCGCCGGAACAGCTCGCACGCGGGGTGACAGGCGTGTCGGCGGGCAATCACGCCATCTCGCTGGCCTACAGCGCGCGCGAACTGCGCACCACGGCCAAGGTGGTGATGCCGCGCACGGCCAACCCGTTCCGCATCATGCTGTGCGAGGAGCTGGGCGCCGAAGTGATGCTGGTGGACACCGTGCACGAAGCGTTCGAAACGGCGCGCGCCATCGAACGCGACGAGGGGCGCACCTTCGTGCATCCCTACGAGGGTCCGCTCACGGCACTCGGCACTGCCACGGTGGGCCTCGAGTTCATCGAGCAGACCCGCGCCAACGGTGTGGAACTCGATGCCGTGGTAGTGGCAGCCGGCGGCGGCGGTCTCACGGGCGGCGTGGCCTGTGCGGTGAAGCTGCTCGCGCCGCACGTGCAGGTGTTCGTGGTGGAACCCGAAGGCGCCGACACGATGCACCGCAGCTTCGCCGCCGGCTCGCCGCAGAGCATCGACACGGTGCGCACGATCGCCGACTCGCTGGGCGCGCCGCGCTGCGAACCGTACTCGTTCGCGCTCAACCAGGCGTACGTGGACGACGTGGTGCTGGTGAACGACGACGCCATCCGCGACGCGATGCGGCTGCTCTATCGCAGCGCGAAGCTGGTCACCGAACCCGCCGGCGCGGCGTCGCTGGCGGCGGTGCTGGGCCCGCTGCGCGACCGGCTCGCCGGCAAGGTGGTGGGCGTGGTGGTGTGCGGCGGGAACGTGGACGCGACGACGGTTTGTTCGTTGCTGGCGAAGTCGTGAGGAAAACGCGTCCACACG
>DCZC01000086.1 GCA_002331565.1 Gemmatimonas sp. UBA2094 | reverse complement strand
CGGGCACGCGGCGTCCACCGCTGTGACGGCGGCGGCGTCCGCGGCGGCGACGCCCGGGAGCGGCACACCGTCCGCCAGCGGTAGCTACGCGAGCCGTATTCTGGTGAAGCAGGATGGGCGCATGTTTTTCGTGAAGACCACGGAGATCGACTGGATCGAAGCCGACCGCAACTACGTCCGACTGCACGTCGGCAAGACGGCGCACACGATCCGTGAGCGCATCTCGCACCTCGATGAGACCCTCGATCCGCGACTGTTCGCCCGCATTCACCGGTCGACGATCGTAAACCTCAATCGCGTGCGCGAAATGCAGCAGTGGTTCTCGGGGGATTACGTGGTGATTCTCGAAGATGGCACGCGCCTGCGGCTGAGCCGCCATTACCGTGATCGCGTGGAGAAGCAGGTCGGCGTCTGATCGGCCTCGACCGGGGCCTGACCGGGCGGCTGACGGGCGGGCGGCCCCGAGGCTGGCGAGGTGGCCCCCGTCCCGATCCGGCGCGTCAAACCGGTTAGATTCCACCGCGGCGCCGCATCGTCCCGCAGGGACGGTGGGGGCGCGTGGTGCCTGACCGTCACATCCGATCAAACCATGGCTTCGTCCACTTCCGCGCCGGTCACGGCGTTTCTGCGGCACAACTACCGCCACTTCAACGCCGCGGCGTTGATCGACGCGGCCGACGCGTACATCCGCCACCTCGACCACGGTGGCAAGATGATGGTGACGCTCGCGGGTGCGATGAGCACCGCCGAGTTGGGCATCTCACTGGCCGAGATGATCCGGCAGGACAAGGTGCACATGATCACGTGCACGGGCGCGAATCTCGAGGAGGACATCTACAACCTCGTCGCGCACGATCACTACGCCCGCGTGCCCAACTACCGCGACCTCACGCCCGAAGACGAGCAGAAGCTGCTCGATCAGCACTTCAACCGCGTGACCGACACGTGCATCCCCGAAGCCGAAGCGATCCGTCGTATCGAGAAGGCGGTGCTCGAGGAGTGGCAGTCGGCCGACCGCGCGGGCGAGCGATACTTCCCGCACGAGTTCATGTACCGCATCCTGCGCAGCGGGAAGCTGCGGGAGTTCTACCAGATCGACCCGAAGGACTCGTGGATGGTGGCCGCGGCCGAGAAGAACATCCCGATCATCGTGCCGGGCTGGGAGGACAGCACCAACGGCAACATCTATGCGGGTCATTGCATGGAAGGGGACATCAAGAATGTCCACACCGTGAAGAGCGGCATCGAATACATGATGTACCTCGCCGATCTGTACACCGAGATGACGAAGACCGGTACGATCGGCTTCTTCCAGATCGGTGGCGGGATCGCGGGTGACTTCCCCATCTGCGTGGTGCCCATGCTGCACCAGGACCTGCAGCGCACCGAGGTGCCGCTCTGGGGCTACTTCTGCCAGATCAGCGACTCGACCACGTCGTACGGTTCGTACTCGGGTGCCGTGCCCAACGAGAAGATCACGTGGGGCAAGCTGGCCATCGACACGCCGAAGTACATCATCGAGTCGGACGCCAGCATCGTGGCGCCGCTCGTGTTCGCCATCGTCCTCGGCCAGTAGGCGCGCTCAGGGCAGGGTATCGGCCGCGAAAACCTTTGGGACACGCAGCCGCTGCCCCACCTCGATGCCGTCATCTTCGAGGCGATTCAACTGTCGCAGGACGTCGGGGCTGGTGCGATATCGTCGCGCCAGCCCCGTGAGCGTTTCGCCCCGGCGTACGACGTGCGGCACGTATTCCTCCGCGCGGCGCGGGGCCTCGCGCACCGAACGGTCGACCTGTTCGAACTCGCGGGTGGCGGCGCCGCGTGCGGCCGCACTGGCCCTGGCCACGCCTTGTGCCTCGTCCCACGAGGCCTCGTCCACGATGAAGTCCACCGTCGCGCCGGGTGTGCGCAGCACGAGGCCGCGCTTGCGCCCCCTAAGTACCGCGCGCGGTTCGAGCGTGAACGCCGCATCGTAGGGATAGCTCTCCACGAGCAGCGCGAGCGGCCCATCATCCCGCGGTCTCAGGAGCGGCGTGGGTGGCGCGCCCACGTACAGCAGGCGCTGGTCGGTGGCCACCACCACCCCGAACGATTCGCGCCACATGTCGGTCCACCGGCGTTGTGACGCGAAGGCCTGCGTGACTACGCGCTCACCCGGCCGCATCATGGATGCCACCTCGTTCAAGGCCGCATCGCGCGCCAGCTTGCGCGCACCGATGGGAGGGACGATGGCGGCGGCGGCGACCAGCGCGGCGGTGCCCACCAGCGCCGTGGCCGACGTGAGCCCCACCAGAACGCGTACCCAGAGTGAGCGTTGCTTCGGTGCCGGCGGCGTGCCGACCGTGAGCCATTCCTTCGTGGTGCGCACCGTGTTCATGGCGGAAAGCTAGGGACCCGGCGCGGGGCACGGGACCCTCCGCCCTCGCAAGGTGGATCGTGCCACGCGGCGGTCGCTGGCGTTGGGGGCCACACATGGCGAGCATTGAGGCATGCCCCGGCCGAATCGACCGCTGCCGAACCCATGACACCCGCCCGCAAGCCGGACAAAGCCGCCCGGCCGTCGGCCCGCCGGGGCACATCGCCCTTCGACGCCTCGGCGATCGCACCGGTGCAGTTCGATCTGTTTCCGGTGAAGCCGGTGGTAGACGTGCTGGACGCGCGCGCCGTGGTGGGACCGCGAACCGGTGTGGAGGATCTGGTGCGTGTCCGATTGCGGCCGAACGACGCCCCGCATCTGGTCTTTCACGACCGGCACGGGTGGTACTGCGAATCGCACGGCCCGTCGTGCCACGCCGTCACGCTCGCGCGTGAGGAAGTGAAGGGGGGCACGCATGTCGACTGACGCAACGCCGCTCTGGACACCGTCACCGGCGGATGTGGCCCGCGCCCGGCTCACGGCGTTCCGTGAAGACCTGGTGGCACGTGGCGTGGTGCCGTCCTCGGTGACCGACGCGCATGCGCTGCACGACTGGTCGGTGCAGCATATCGAGACGTTCTGGGCCGAGGTGTGGCGCGCCGCTGGTATCATGGCCGACGGACCGGGGCCGGCGTCTGCACCGTGGCAGGCGGTGCTGGAGCACGGCAGCGCGATGCGCCCGCCGCACGTGCACGACGGGGCGTGGGAAGGGCCGCGCTGGTTCACCGGCACACGACTCAACTTCGCCGAACATCTGCTGCGGAGGCGCGACGACGCCCCGGCTCTGGTGTCGTGGAACGAGCATGGCATGCAGCAGCGCCTCAGCTTTGCGCAACTTGCCCGGCGGGTGGCGCAATGCGCGGCGGCGTTGCGTCACGCCGGGGTCGGCATCGGTGACCGCGTGGCGGGGTGGATGCCCAACGTGCCCGAGACCGTCATCGCAATGCTGGCCACGGCGTCCATCGGTGCCGTCTGGTCCAGCTGCTCACCCGACTTCGGGACGAAGGGCGTGCTCGACCGCTTCGGCCAGATCGCGCCCAAGGTGCTCATCGCCGCCGACGGCTACTGGTACGCCGGCAAGCGTATCGACTGTCTGCCGCGGTTGCATGAAATCGTCGGCGCCATTGCGAGCCTCGACGCGGTGTGGGTCGTGCCCTACCTGAGTGCGGTGCCGGATCTTGCCGATCTGCCGCGCGCGACCGCGTGGCCCGATGTGCTCGGCGCTTTCGCCCACTGCGAGACTCCGGTGTTCACGCGACTGCCGTTCGACCATCCGCTGTACATCCTGTACTCGAGCGGGACGACCGGCCTGCCGAAGTGCATGGTGCACGGGGCGGGGGGCACGCTGCTGCAGCATTGGAAGGAACTCGCCCTGCACACAGACCTTCGCGAAAACGACGTCCTGTTCTACTTCACCACCTGCGGGTGGATGATGTGGAACTGGCTGGTGAGCGGGCTCGCCGTCGGTGCCACGGTGGTGTTGTACGATGGGGCGCCGCTCGCGCCCGATCCGGCCGTACTCTGGCGCATGGCCGCCGCCGAGGGCGTGTGCGTGTTCGGTACGAGCGCCAAGTATCTGGCAATGTGCGAGAAGGAAGGGGTGGTGCCGCGCGACCTCGCCGACCTCTCGTCCGTGCGCGCCGTGCTCAGCACCGGGAGCCCGCTGGCGGCGCATAGCTACGACTACGTGCAGCGCACCATCGGCGAGCGGGTGCGCCTGTCGAGCATCAGCGGCGGCACCGACATCGTGAGCTGTTTCGCGCTCGGCGACCCCACGGGGCCCGTGTATCGCGGGGAGTTGCAGATGCGCGGGCTGGGGATGGCCGTGGACGTGTACGGCGACGACGGCAGGCCGGTGCGCGAGGTCCCGGGCGAACTGGTGTGCACCCGACCGTTTCCGAGCATGCCGGTGGCGTTCTGGAACGATGCCGACGGGGCGCTGTATCGTGCGGCGTACTTCGAGCACCTGCCCGGCGTGTGGCGCCACGGCGACTGGGCGGAAATCACCGCGCACGACGGGCTCGTGATCCACGGGCGCAGTGATGCCACGCTCAATCCCGGGGGCGTGCGCATCGGGACGGCCGAAATCTACCGGCAGGTGGAGCAGATCCCGGAGGTCGTGGAATCGCTGGTGGTGGAGCAGACCATCGGGGCGGCCGCCGGGACCGACTCACGCGTCGTCCTGTTCGTGCGCCTGCGCGACGGCGTCGTGCTCACCGACCCCTTGCAGGCGGCCATCCGCGCGCGCATCCGGGAACACACGAGCCCGCATCACGTGCCGCGGGTGATCGTGGCCGTGGCGGACCTCCCCCGCACCATCAGCGGCAAGATCACCGAGCTCGCCGTGCGCGAGGTCATCCATGGCCGGCCCGTGAAGAACGTGGATGCGCTCGCCAATCCCGCGGCACTGGCGCTGTTTCGCGATCTGCCGGCGCTTCGGAACTGACGGGTCCGCCGCTATTTTTCCCTCATGCCCACCACTCAGGTCTACGCATGGCCACGCTGACCCTCCCGGACCCCGGGATCGCGCAGGACGCCTTCCCCATCAACGGCACCGACTACGTCGAGTTCTACGTGGGGAATGCCAAGCAGGCGAGTCACTTTTATCGCGCCGCCTTCGGCTATTCGCTGGTGGCGTACCGCGGCCCTGAAACGGGGGTGCGTGACCGCGCCAGCTATCTCATGCAGCAGGGAAAAATCCGCCTGGTGCTCACCACGCCGCTCGCGCCCGAGTCGGCGATCGCCGCGCACGTGCACCGGCACGGCGACGGTGTGAAGGACTACGCGTTGTGGGTGGACGATGCGCGCCTCGCCTACGACACCGCGATTGCCCGCGGCGCGATTGCCGTGCAGGCGCCACAGGTCTTCAGCGACGAGCACGGCGAGGTGGTCATGGCCGCCATCGGGACGTACGGCGACACGATTCACTCGCTGGTGGAGCGCCGGAACTACCGCGGCGTGTTCCTGCCGGGCTTCAAGCCGGTCACGCCCCATTATCAGCCGGCGGATGTGGGACTCAAGTACGTCGACCACTGCGTGGGCAACGTCGAGCTGGGGAAGATGAACCACTGGGTGGGGTACTACGCCGACGTGCTCGGCTTCCGCAACCTCATCACGTTCGACGACAGCGACATCAGCACCGAATACTCGTCGCTCATGTCGAAGGTCATGGCCAACGGCAACGACAAGATCAGGTTTCCGATCAACGAGCCGGCCTCGGGCAAGAAGAAGTCGCAGATCGAGGAGTACCTCGATTTCTATCGTGGGCCCGGGGCGCAGCATCTCGCGCTCGCCACCGACGACATCCTCGCCACGGTGACGGCGCTGCGCGATCGTGGTGTGGAGTTCCTCAGTGTGCCCACGTCGTACTACGACGAACTGCAGGCCCGGGTGGGCAAGATCGACGAGCCCGTCGAGGAGCTCGCCAAGCTCGGCATTCTCGTGGATCGCGATCCGGACGGCTATCTGCTGCAGATCTTCACCAAGCCCGTGGAAGATCGCCCGACGCTCTTCTTCGAGATCATCCAGCGCAAGGGTGCCACGAGCTTCGGCAAGGGGAACTTCAAGGCCCTGTTCGAGAGCATCGAGCGCGAACAGGAACTGCGCGGAAATCTCTGAGGCCACCATGCCCATCTACCATCAGCTCGGCACCATCCCGCGCAAGCGGCACATCGTGTTCCGGCGCCCCGACGGCGGGCTCTACGCCGAAGAACTCATGGGGCACGAAGGCTTCGTCGGCACATCGTCGCTGCTGTACCACACGCATCCGCCCACCACGGTCAAGTCCGCGCGCAAAGTGTGCGACCTGCGGTGGGAGGAAGACACGGACACGTCACTGCGGCACCGGCATTTCCTCACTTCGCGGGTGACCAAGGGCGGATCGCCCACGCTCGACCGGCTGCCGCTGCTCTTCAACAGCGACATCGGCATGCTGTACGTCGAGCCCGACGTCACCGACACCCACTTCTACCGCAACTCACAGGCGGACGAAGTGGTGTACGTGGTGGAAGGGCACGGGGTGCTGGAGTCGGTGTTTGGCAACTTGCCGTACCAGCCCGGCGATTACGTGGTGATCCATCGCAACATCACGCACCGGTGGCGCCTCGATACGAGCAAGGGGCCCAACAAATTCCTCGTGATGGAGAGCCGCGGGCACATCCGGTTCCCCAGCCGCTATCGCAACAAGTTCGGCCAGCTGCTGGAGGGCGCGCCGTACAGCGAGCGTGACATCCGGCGTCCCATGCTGCTCGAACCGCGCGACGAGAAGGGCGATTTCCCCATTCTCGTGAAGCAGTACGACGCGCTCAACGAACTCGTGCTCGACCATCATCCGTTCGACGTGGTGGGATGGGACGGCTACTTCTATCCGTGGATCTTCAACATCCACGACTTCGAACCGATCGTGGGACGTATTCACCAGCCGCCGCCGGTGCACCAGACGTTTCAGGGTGACGGCTTCGTGATCTGCAGCTTCTGCCCGCGGCCGTACGACTTCGACCCGCAGGCGGTGCCGGCGCCGTACAACCACAGCAACGTCGATTCCGACGAGGTGCTGTTCTATGCGTCCAGTGAGTTCATGAGCCGCAAGGGCATCGAATACGGCTCCATCACGCATCATCCCGACGGTCTGCCGCACGGTCCGCATCCGGGGCGCGCGGAAGCGAGCATCGGGGCCAAGTACACCAACGAGCTCGCGGTGATGATGGACAGCTTCCGGCCGCTCAAGGTGGCCAAGGCGGCCATCCCCATCGAAGATCCCAAGTATCACCAGAGCTGGATCGAGCAGCAGCACGCGCAGTTCAGCCCACCGACGTCCTGAATCACACGGCGAAGGTCGTCTTTGCGGGCGACCGTCGCAGTTCTTTCGCCCCTCTCCGACATGCCCCGTTTCTCGCCGCGCTTTTCGGCGTTTCCGGCGTACCCGCTCGCGCACATTCCGGCGCGCAAGAAAGCGCTCATCGCGGCCGGCGTCGACGTGATCGACCTCGGCGCCGGTGACGCCGATCTGCCGCCGCCGCCCAAGGCCGTGGCGGCGTTGCAGGCGGCGGCCGAGGTGCCCGCAATGCAGCGCTACGGCTTCGGCATGGGCCACGTGCCATTTCGCGAGGCGATCAGCGCGTGGATGCAGACGCGCTTCGGCCAGCGCGTCGACCCCATGAGCGACATCGTCCCGCTGCTCGGCAGCAAGGAAGGGCTCGCGCACATCGCGTTCGCGTACCTCGGCGCGGGTGACGTGGCCATCATTCCCGACCCCGCGTATCAAGCGTATCTCGGCGGCACGCTCATGAGTGATGCGACGCCCTACGTGTACCCCTTGCGGCCGCGCACGAACTTTCTGGTGGATCTCGACGAGATCCCTGGCGACGTGCTGTCGCGCACGCGCGTGCTGTACCTCAACTATCCCAACAATCCCACCGCCGCCATCGCCCCGCGCGACTACCTCGAGCGGGTGGTGCAGGTGTGTCGGGAACGCGACATCCTGCTGGTGTACGACAATGCGTACTCGGAGATGGGCTTCGACGGCTATGTGCCGCCGAGCATCTTCGAGATCGATGGGGCGCGTGACGTGGCCATCGAATTCCACTCGTTGTCGAAGACGTACAACATGACCGGCTGGCGTTGCGCGTGGGCCGTGGCGAAGCCGGAGATCGCCGGCGCGCTCACGAAGGTGAAGTCGTTCACCGATACCGGGCAGTACATGGGCATTCAGGCGGCCGGTGTGGCGGCCATCGAAAGCTGGGCCGAGTTCGTACCGCAAAACCTTGCGGTGTTCGCGGCGCGTCGTGACGCCGCGGTGCAGGCGTTTCGCGCCAACGGATTCGCGTGCGATACGCCGCGCGCCACGATGTATCTCTGGATCCCGCTCCCCGATGGCATGAGCAGTGCCGCGTTCTGCGACCGCCTGCGCGAAGAGCAGGGCGTGATCGCCATGCCCGGTTCGGGATTCGGCGCCGGCGGTGAAGGGTTCTTCCGCATCTCGTTCATCCAGGATGGCGCGCGCATCGCCGAAGCGGCCCGCCGAGCCGGGGTGGTGCTCACCGCCATGCAGGCCGAGTTGGCGCTCAGCGATGGCACCGGTCATCGGGATCCCGTCATCTCGTGATTGCCCGCCTGTCCCCTCGTGCGTTGCGCGGTCCCGTGCTGCTGCTATTTACGGGGGCGACGCTCCTCGCAGTGGCCTCGTGCGGAGGCGGCCCCAAACCGGGCACGGTGGCACCGTCGCCCATGCCGGCCGGCAACGCCGCGACGGCGCCGTCCG
>DCZC01000148.1:5377-12972 GCA_002331565.1 Gemmatimonas sp. UBA2094 | reverse complement strand
GTCACGCACCGCCTCACGCACGGCGCGGCGGTCTTCGCGGCTCAGCGTGTCGGCCGCAGGCGGGGCGCCGGTCGCCTTCGGCGAAGTCCTGGACGGCGGCGACTGCTGCGCCCCACCGGGCAACGGCAGAAGCAGGCAGACAAGCGCGACTTCGAGGGAAAGACGGCGTGGCATAGTGACCGGATGAGCTTCCGGCCGGAGTGTGGCCGGCCAAGGTGGGCAGAGCGGAAACTACAGGGGCGTACGGAACGATGGCGCGAGCGGTTTCCGTCCGTAGAGCGTAAGTTCGGACAGTTGGACCCGGCCCGATGTCTTTTCGTTTCAGGAGATTCCCGTGCACTACCTCCCCCGGCTGTCCCGATCGTCCATTCACCTCGGCATGGCGGCAGCGCTCTCGATGGCGCTGACCGCTCCGCTGCAGGCGCAGCAGCCCACCCCAGCCGCTGCAGTGGCTCAGGCCGCTGCCGACCCTCGCCTCGCCAAACTCAAGGACGAGGCGCTCCAGATGGTGCAGGCCCGCTCCAAGCAGGTGCAGGAGATCGTGGACATGCTTTTCTCGTTCCAGGAACTCGGGTTTCAGGAGTGGGAGTCGCAGAAATACCTCACCGGCATTCTCGAGAAGGAAGGGTTCAAGGTCGAGAAGGGCGTGGCGGGCATCCCCACCGCCTGGACGGCCAAGTGGAGCTACGGCACGGGCAAGCCCGAAATCTCGCTGGGCTCCGATGTGGACGGCATTCCCCAGGCGAGCAACAAGCCGGGCGTGGGCTACAAGGACCCCATGGTCACGCAGGGCCCCGGTCACGGTGAAGGGCACAACGCCGGCCAGGCGCTCAACATCGTCGCCTCCATTGTGGTCAAGCAGCTCATGATGCGCGACAAGATCAACGGCACGATCCTGCTGTGGCCCGGCATCGCCGAGGAGCAGATGGCGGGCAAGGCGTTCCTCGTGCGCGCCGGCATCTTCAAGAACACCGACGTCACCCTCTTCACGCACGTCGGCAACGACCTCGGCGTATCGTGGGGCGCCAGCGGGTCGAGCGCGCTCATCTCGGCAGAATTCCGCTTCAAGGGCTCCAGCGCGCACGCGGCCGGCGCCCCGTGGCGCGGCCAGTCGGCGCTCGATGCCGTCATGCTCATGGCGCAAGGGTGGGAGTACCGCCGCGAGCATCTGCGCCTGCAGCAGCGCTCGCACTACGTGATCAAGGACGGCGGTGACCAGCCGAACGTGGTGCCCAGTACGGCCAGCATCTGGTTCTACTTCCGCGAGCAGGACTACCCCCGCACGATGGAGCTGTTCGAAACCGGGCAGAAGATCGCCCGTGGCGCCGCGATGATGACCGACACCAAGCTCGACACCGTGATGATTCTCGGCAGCGGCTGGTCGGCGCACTTCAGCAAGCCCATTGCCGAAGCGATGCACCAGAACATCCAGACGGTCGGCATGCCGCAGTGGGACGACAAGGATCAGACGCTCGCCAAGGGCATCCAGCGCGAGCTGGGGCAGCCCGATTTCGGCCTCGAGACGCAGGTGAACAAGCAGCTTCGCGGTGCCGAAGTGCCGCAGAACTGGATGGGCGGCGGTTCCGACGACATCGGCGACATCGCGTGGAACGTGCCCACCGTCACGCTGCGCTTCCCGTCGAACATTCCGAGCATGCCGGGGCACAACTGGGCGAACGCGATCTCCATGGCCACGCCCATCGCGCACAAGGGAGCACTCGCCGGTGCGAAGGTGCAGGCGCTCACACTGCTGGACATCCTCTTGACGCCCAAGGTGGTCACGGATGCGTGGGAGTACTTCAACAACGTCCAGACGAAGACGGTGAAGTACACGCCATTCATCCGCCCATCGGATCAGCCACCCATCTGGCTCAACGCCGACATCATGGCGAAGTACAAGCCGCAGTTGCAGAAGTTCTACTACGACCCGAAGAAGTACAACACGTACCTCGAACAGCTCGGCATCGAGTATCCGACGGTGCGTCCCATCGAGTCGAAGCCCAAGGGCAACAACTGATGTACATCCGATCGATGCGCGCGGCGCTGTCCGGCGTGGTACTGGCCTGTGCCGGCGCCACGTCGGTGCAGGCGCAGCAGCCGTTCGATCCGGCCTTGCAGGCGGAGATCGACAAGCGCACCAACGCGATTACTGACAAGGTCACGGCCTGGCGCCACGACATCCATCAGCATCCGGAGCTCGGCTATCAGGAAAAGCGCACGGCCGCGCTGGTGGCCGCGCACCTCAAGGCGCTCGGCTTGGAGGTGCAGGAGAACGTGGGTGGCATTCCCGGCGTGGTGGGCATTCTGAAGGGTGGGAAGCCGGGGCCCACCGTGGCGCTGCGCGCCGACATGGACGCGCTGCCCGTGACGGAGATGGTGGACGTGCCCTTCAAGAGCACGGTGCGCACCGTGTACAACGGGCAGGAAACCGGCGTGATGCACGCCTGCGGGCACGATATGCACACGGCCATGCTCATGGGCACGGCTGAGGTGCTCGCCGGATTGCGCGCCAAGCTGCCGGGTACCGTGAAGTTTCTCTTCCAGCCGGCCGAAGAGGTGCCGCCGCGCGGGGGGGCGCAGCCGATGATCGACGCCGGCGTGATGACCGGGGTGGATGGCGTGTTCGGGCTGCACGTGGGCCCGGGGCCGCTCGGCGCCATGAGCTACCGCGGCGGGTCCATCAGCGCATCGGCTGACACGTGGAAGATCATCGTGCGCGGCAAGCAGGGGCATGGCGCGTTCCCCAGTACGGCGGTTGATCCGATCGTGGTGAGCGCCGAAATCGTGTCGGCGCTGCAAACCATTGTCTCGCGGTCGCTCGACCTCACCGCCGGTCCGGCCGTGGTCACCGTGGGCGCGATTCACGGCGGCCTGCGCGAGAACATCATCCCCGATTCCGTGTGGATGATCGGCACGATCCGCACGTTCGACCCCAAGTCGCGGGAGATCGTGGCCGAACGCATGAAGACGCTCGCGCAGAACATCGCCGAGGCACACGGCGCGAAGGCTGAGGTGGATGTGGTGCTCGGCTACGGCAGCACGATCAACAACACGGCGATGGTGTCGAAGTTCTCGCCCTCGCTCAAGCGCGTGGGGACAGCGGCCGGCGTGTTCGAGAACAAGGCCGGCACGATGGCCGGCGAGGACTTCTCGCGCTTCGCCGAAAAAGCGCCGGGTTTCTTCTTCAATCTCTCGGTGACGCCGCCGAGCGTGGACCTGTTCGGTGTGGCCAGCAACCACTCGCCGCTGTTCCAGGGCGACGACAAGGCGCTGCCGGTGGGTGTGCGGGCCATGAGCACGTTGGCGATGGAGTTTCTGGTTACGGGTGGCGTCCCGCGCGTACCGTAGCCGCGCACATTCGGGTGATCCACTCACGTCTGCGGCTGCCGCCACCGATGGTCGTCCGGCAGCGGCGGCAGTCCATTCCTTCCATGCTTCCGTGACCGACTCGCCTCGCCGCATGGGCGACCTGTCTCCCGACGAATTTCGCGCGGCCGCCCACGCCGCCGTCGACTGGATCGCCGAGTATCTCGAAGACAGCCAGCAATACCCGGTACGGAGCCGGGTGCAGCCTGGCGATATCCGCGCCGCGCTCCCGCCCTCCCCACCCGATCGGCCGGAGCCCCTCGAGGCGATGCTGCGCGACTTTCACGGCACGATCATGCCGGGGATCACGCACTGGAATCACCCGGCGTTCTTCGCGTACTTCGCCAACTCGGGCGCGTACCCGGGCATCCTTGGCGAACTCCTCGCGGCGGGGCTCAACGCGAACGGTATGCTTTGGGTTACCAGCCCGGCCGTCACCGAGCTCGAGCAGGTCACGCTGGATTGGCTGCGCCAGCTCATGGGATTGGGTGAGGGCTGGTTCGGCGAGATCACCGACACGGCGAGCGTAAGCACGTTCTATGCCCTTGCCGCAGCACGTGAGCGCGCCGGCTTCGACGTGCGCACCAGGGGCATGGCGGCACGCGCCGACCTGCCACGCCTGCGCGTGTACTGCAGCGAGCACGCGCACTCGAGCATCGACAAGGCCGTCATCGCCCTGGGGCTCGGCCACGAAAATCTCGTGAAGGTGCGCACCGACGAGCAGTATCGGTTACGCCCCGATGCGCTGGCGGCGGCCATCGCGGCAGATGTCGCAGCGGGCTTCAAGCCGATTGCCGTGGTGCCATGTGTGGGCACCACGAGTATCACGAGCATCGACCCGGTTCCGGAGGTGGTACGCATCGCGCGGGAGCATGGGTGCTGGGTGCACGTGGATGCGGCGTATGCCGGCGTGGCCGCCATCGTGCCGGAGTTACGCTATCTGCTCGACGGTGTCGACGGCGCCGACTCACTGGTGGTGAACCCGCACAAATGGCTGTTCACCCCGATGGACTGCTCGGTGCTGTACACCCGCGACCCGCAGTCACTCAAGCAGGCGTTCGCGCTGTTGCCGGAATATCTCGTCACGCGCACGCAGGACGAGACGGTGAACCTCATGGACTACGGCATCCAGCTCGGGCGTCGTTTCCGTTCGCTCAAGCTGTGGATGGTGCTGCGGGCGTTCGGGCGTGAGGGTATTGCGGAGCGTATCCGCCATCATTGCGAGCTGGCGAGGGAGTTCGCGGGTATGGTGCACTTCGAGGGCGGCTGGGAACTCACAGCGCCGGTAACCCTGTCGCTCGTGTGCTTCCGCCGGGTGCAGCCTGGTGCCGACGAGACGGCCATCGCCGCCCATAACGCCGCGATCATGGAACGCGTGAACGCGCGCGGGCAGGTGTACCTCTCGCATACGAAGCTCGAGGGACGCTATACCCTCCGCCTCGCCATCGGCAACATCCGCACCGACCGGGAACACATCGAGCTCGCGTGGCGCGAGCTGCGCGAGGCGGCGGCGCTACTCGAGCGAGTCGCGTAGCACGGAGGCGCGTAACGCGGTCAACGCACATCATCCTTTGCCCGCGCTGCGTCGGCGCGTCGCGCCATGGCGCGGCGTTCGGACTTGCGCTCGCGGCGGCGGCGCTGCCATCGCAGAAACGCGAAGACGGCGATGGTGACCACCACGGCCCCTGCGATCTCGCCGGCCGTGCCGAGATGCCCGATGGCCTGTACCGCTGCCTCGCCGGCCACGTAGCCCACCAGGGTAAACACGGCGGTCCACACGAGTGACCCCACGAGCGACACCGGCAGGAAGACGTACAGCGGTACCCGCGCCGCCCCGCTCGCCATGGGCAGCACGATGCGCAAGCCGAAGGCGAAGCGCACGAAAAACGAGGCGGTGAGCGGATTTCGACGCACGACCCGTAGCGCTACGGTACCGGTGGCTCGTGTGCGCGGGAAGCGGCGACGAATGGTCTCCCACTTGAGACGTCCCACCGCGTAAAGCAGCGCGGTCGCGATCCACCCCCCGAACGCGATCGCCACGATGAGGGGCATCAGGCGGAGCTCGCCCTCGTGTACGGCAATCCCACCGAAAATCGGCGCGAGTTCTTCCGTGAAAATGGCCGACGCGCCGAGGACGGTGTACGTCCACGGCGCGTCGGTCATCACGGCTAGCCACGAAGCTTCGGCGACGAGAAGGGAGACCGGCAGACGCATACGCGATGCAATCTACACCCGACCGGTCTGTGCCGGTCCTGCCGCCGCTTGCGTTTACGAATCCGTGTCAGTTGCCGGCTTCGGGCACCGGCATTTCGAAGGCGCGGAACTCTCCGGTGCGGGGAGGATTCAGCCCCACCAGTCGCGAAGCGCGCGTACGCCAGCGATCGAAAATTTCGTAGAACGTGGGGATCACCAGCAGCGTGAGCACCGTGCTGGTCACCACGCCGCCGATCACGGCAACGCCGAGCGGCGCCCGGAACTGCGCGCCCTCGCCACGACCGAGCGCCACCGGAATCATGCCCGCGATCAGGGCGAACGTCGTCATCAGAATAGGACGCAGGCGAATGGCGCCGGCCTCGATGAGCGCTTCACGGAGCGGCATGCCGTTCTTCTCACGCGCCCACTTGGCGAAGTCGATGAGCAGAATGGCGTTCTTGGCCACAATGCCGCAGAGCAGGATCACCCCGATCAGGCTCATGAGGTTGATCGTGTTGCCCGAGATGGCCAGCGCGCCCATCACGCCGATAAGGGACAGCGGCAGCGAGATGAGAATGGAGATCGGGTCGAGGAACGAGCCAAACTGCACGACGAGGATGAGATACATCAGCGTCACCGCCACACCGAGCGCGATGAAGATGCTGCTGAACACCTCCTGCTGCTGCTCCACCTGCCCACCGGCCGACAGTGAAACGCCCGGCGGCAGCGGGATGGCGTCGAGCCCCTTCTGCAGATCGGTCTGCACCTCGGTGAGCGAGCGCCCCGCCACGTTGGCTTCCACCTTGATCACGTTGTCGCGATTGAGATGGTTCACGATGGCCGGTCCGAGTTCGCTCTTGATGCGCGCCACCTGCTGCAGCGGAATCAGCGTGCCGTTGGCCCCTGCCCCCACCGCAATCGGCAGCTGGGCGAGATCCGCGCCGCGCGATCGCGCATCGGGCGACAGTCGCACCATCACCTTGCGGGTCTCGTTGGTAGGATCCACCCAGTCACCGGCGTCGAGACCGGCAAAGGCGGGGCGAATGGCCGTAGCCACCTGCCCCACGCTCAGCCCGAGCGCGCCGGCGAGGCCGCGATCCACCTGCACCGTGAGTTCCGGCTTCTGCCCCTTGGTGCTCAACGCCACGTCCACGGCGCCCGGCACCGACTTGAGCACCGCCAGATACTGATCGGCGGTCTGCTGCAGCGCGGCCTTGTTGTTGCCGCGCAGTTCCAGGGAGATCTGCTTCTGCTGACCGGCGAAGTCGTTGGTGTAGATGGACACCGACGCACCGCCGATCCCCGCGACCTCCTTGCGCATGGCCTCGCCGAGTTCTTCGGCCGTCATCTGTCCGTCCTGCAGACGATCCGCCTTGGGACGCAGCTTGAGATACACGCTCGCCTTGTCCACGGCGCCACTCGCCCCGCCGGCCGTCACGAAACTGTACAGCACCTCGGGGTGACGCGTGGGGTCGGCCAGGCGGATCGTTTCGCCCACCTTCTGACGGAGATAGTCGACGTTGGCGCCCGGAGGCGTTTCCACCGTCATGTTGAGCTCGGCGTTGTCCTCGAGCGGGAAGAAACTGCCGCCGACCAGCCCGAGGGCTGGCATCGCGAGGGCGAAGACGAACGTACTCACGGCGAGCGTCACCATGCTCTTCGGGTGATCGAGCGCCCAGCCGATCAGCAACCGGTAGCGGGCCGCGAGACCGTTGAACCAGTGATTGAACTTGTCGAGCTGCCTGGTGATCCAGCTCTTCTCGTGCTCCTCGAGATGCGGGTCGGGCCAGTAGGCCGACAGCATGGGGTCGAGCGAGAACGACACGAACAGCGACACGAGCACCGAGCAGGCGATCGTCAGCGCGAACGGCTTGAACCATTGCCCCGATTCACCTTCGAGGAAGGCGATCGGAATGAACACGGCCACAATGGAGAAGGTAGTGGCCGCGACCGCCAGCCCGATTTCATCGGTGCCTTCACGCGCTGCGGTGTAGTGATCCTTCCCCATCTCCACGTGGCGCACGATGTTCTCGCGC
>DCZC01000148.1:0-5198 GCA_002331565.1 Gemmatimonas sp. UBA2094 | reverse complement strand
TCTCGCGCACCACGATGGCATCGTCGATGAGAATGCCGATGGCGAGCGAGAGCCCGAGCAGCGACATCGTGTTGAGTGTGAAGCCGAAGGCCCACACCGCCACGAAGCTCGCCAGCACCGACACCGGCAGCGCCAAGCCGGTAATTACCGTCGAGCGCCACGAGTTGAGGAACAGGAACACCACGAGCACGGTGAGCACGGCGCCCTCGACGAGCGCGCTCTGTACGTTGTTCACCGAGTTGGTGACACGCTGCCCCTTGTTCTTGATCACCGTGAGGGTGGCCCCCTGCGGCTTCACCACCGAATCGAGCGTCGCCACCTTGCTCAGCACAGCTTCGGCAACGGCGGTCGTGCTGTACCCCTTGGTCTTCTTGATTTCGATGCCGACGGCGTCCTTGCCGTTGTACAGCGCGAGCGTCCGCTGCTCCTCGATGCCGTCTTCGGCGGTGGCCACGTCACCGAGACGCACCACGCGGCCGCCCTTTTCCGCCACCACGAGGCTCATGAAGTCCTGCGGCCCGTCGAGGCGTCCGCGCAGACGGATCGTACGCTCTTCGAGCGCGCCGTTCACGCGCCCCACCGGCACCGCGAGGTTGCCCTGCTGCAGCGCGCCCACCACCTGCGGCACCGAGACGCCGGCTGCCAAGAGGCGCTGCGGGTCGAGATTCACGGTGAGCTCGCGCTTCACCGACCCGGTGACGGACACGTCGGCCACGCCGGGAATCGCGCGCAGTTCGCGCGTGATCCCCGGATCCGCGAGCAACGTGAGCTGCGCCGGCGACAGCGTGTTCGACGACAGACCGAGCGTCACGATGGGCGCGTCGGTGGGATTGAACTTGCGCAGGATCGGCTCCTCGATTTCCTGCGGCAGGTCCTGACGCTTGGTGCCGATGGCGTCACGGATCTCCTGCGAGGCCTCCTGCAGATCCTTCGAGTAGACGAACTGCGTCGTGATCTGGGCGTACCCGTCGCGCGCCTCGCCTTCCATCTTCTTCACGCCGGAGATGGACTGGATGGCTTCCTCGATGGGCTCGAGGACTTCGCGCTCCACCTGTTCCGGCGACGCGCCCGGGTAGATCACCGTCGTGAGCACCACCGGCGGCTGCACCTCCGGGAACTCGTCGGTCTGCAACCGGGAGAGCGCGACCAGACCGAACCCCGCCAGTGCCAGCATGGACACGACGGTGATCAGGGGGCGTTTGATCGCAAAATCTGAGATGAACATGGGAGTCCGCTCGTGGTCAGTTCTTCGCCTTCGGCGTGCTGTCGGCGGTCGGAGCGACCGCCTTCGCCGTAGCGTTCTTCGCCGATGCATCGGCAGGGGCCGACACGGTCACCGTTACCCCGACCGAGATGCCGCGGGCCGCGCCGAGCAACACCGTATCGCCGGCCGCGAGACCGGCTGCGATCTCGACGCGCTCGGCGTCCTCGTCACGCAGCCCGAGCTGCACGTCCACCTTCTCCACCTTGCCGCCCTTGAGGCGCATCACGCTGGGCACGACCCCGCCGGTCTGATCGACCGCCTGTTCGGGCACGAGCACCCCGAGACGCTTCTGCGCCGCGACACGCCCTTCCACGAACAGCCCGGCCACGAGTACGCCGGCATTGTTGGGCACCGATGCCTGGATGGCCACCTGCTTCGTCTGCGGGTTCACCATCGGGGCGATGCGGGTGATGCGCCCCTGCAGCTCACGGTCCGACCCGTTCACCGTGAAGGTGACCGGCGCGCCGATACGCACATCGCCGAGGGCCACCGCGGGGACGGAGGCTTCCACGCGCAAGCTGCGCGGGTCGATCACAGTAAACAGCGCGGCACCGGGCGCCACGATGTCCCCGGGGCTCACTGACTTCTCAGCCACGATGCCGGCGAACGGCGCGCGCACCTGCGTGTTGCGGAGATTCTTCTCGGCCACCGAGAGGCGCGCCTTGGCATCCGCGAGGGCGGCCTGGGCGCCGAGATTGGCGCGTTCGGCGCCCTCGACGTCTCGCTCGGCGATGGCGCCGGCAGCGGCGAGGGCGCGAGACCGCTGCAGCTCCTTCTCGGCCTGCTGCGCGGCGACGGAGGCCTGCGTTACCGCCGAGCGGGCGGAGATGCTGGCATCACGCACGGCCGAGTCGTCGATGCGCGCGAGCACGGTACCGGCACTCACCTGTTGTCCGGCATCGACGAAGGTCTGCAACACGGGGCCGGCCACTTCGGCGCGGAGGCGCGCCTCGCGATCGGCGGCCAGCGTGCCGGAAATCGCGGGGCCGCTGCTGAGCGTGTCCGACGTGGCGACCGCGATGTTGTCGGGGCCGACCGCCTGTGTGATGGCCTGGTTGTCGACGGGCGCATCGGACTTCTTGCCGCACGCCGTCAGCATGGCGAGCGACGCGGCGGTCAGCGCGAAGCGGGCGAAAGGCGCCGTGCGGCGCGGAGGGGTGGTCATCGCGAAGTACCCATGGTCATGGAAGACGCCGCGCTGGTGGTGCCACCAGCGGACAGCGGGAGATACGGGAGGAGTTCGAGGCGCTTGCGCGCGACTTGCAGATCACGGGCCGCGCGGGCGCGGTTGGCGAGCGCCTGCTGCAGCTGGACGCGCGTTTCCGAGAGCTCGAGCTGCGTGGAGATCCCTTCGCGGAAACGCACTTCGGCAATGGCGTAGGCACGCTGCGCCTGCTCGGCGGTGCCCACGCTCGCCTGCCAGTTGGCCTCGGCTTCGGTGAGCTGCAGGGCCGCCAGGCGGGCATCGAGCGTAGCCCCTTCCTGCGCCAGCTTGAGCCGTTGACGTGCTTCGACCACACCGGCTTCGGCCGCGGTGATCTGCCCGCGGATGTTGCCACCGGTGAAGAGCGGATACGAGAGCCCGATGCCCACCGTCCAGTTGGGCAGGAAGTCGTTGAGGCTCGTGGGCAGAATGTTCTTCGGGTACGCGAGGCGCTGATAGTTGGTCGTGGCGCTGATCTGCGGGAACCGCTGCGCCTTGGTGGCGCGGAGTTGCTGCTCCGCCACATTCACCCCGAACGCCGCCTGCTTCACGGCGGCACGGGCGCGGGCGGTGGTATCGGTGGCGGCCACCATGCGCGACACGTCACCCTGCACGCGCGCGTCCGCCGCCAGCACGGTAGCCGGATCGACGTTGACGCTGGTGACCGGCGCGGCGACCGGTTCGGCGGCCACCGGTACCTCGGCGATGCTGTCGGTAAGCTGCAGCGGCTGGTTGGCCGGCAGATCGAGCAGCTGACGCAAGCGGAGCATCGCCGTTTCGCGCGCGGTGCGCGCCTGCAGGAGTTGCGGGCGCTGATTGTCGCGTGTCACGCGCGCCCGGATGAGTTCGAACTCCGACGCCGATCCCACGTTGCGCGTGAGTTGAACCTGACGGAGCGTGCGCTCGGCCTGCACGAAGGCAGAGTCGGCGATGACGGCCAGCCGATCGGCGAGCAACGCATCGTAGTACGCCGCCGTGACGTCGAGCTGCACCTGGGCTTCGGCGCTCGTGATCCCAAGTTCCGCCGACTCGCGGGCGAACTTCGCACTGCGCAATCCGGCCGTGACCCGTCCGCCCGTGAAGAGCGGTTGCGACGCGTTGAGGCCGAAATTGAAGTTGTACTGCGAGGCGAAGATGCGCGTGATGGGGTTTTCCGCTGTACTCGCGGTGTCGCTGCCGCCACCTGTTCCGGAGCCGGAGCCACTGCTGCGGTTGGTGAGCGCCGAGAACTGGTTCTGCAGCTGCTTCTGCCAGCTGAGCGTGGTCCCCACCTGCGGCAGCATGGCCGAGCGGGCAGACAGTTGCTGGCCGCGCGCGCGCTGCGCGCCGGCCTTGGCGAGTTCGACGTTTTCACTCGCTCCGCGCGCGATCGTCAGCGCCTCGGCGAGGGAGAGTGGACGCACGGGCGGCGTGCTCTGGGCGGCGAGCGGTGCCGCGCCGCAGATCACGAGGCCGATGGCCATCGCGGACAGTGCCACGCGGTTGGCGCGGGCACGGGAAAGGGCCGTCATTCGGAAGTGGAAGTGAGAGTCGGTGTGGCAGACCGGGCGGTGCCGGGCAACACGGGTTCCGGCAGCGCATGCACGCCCCGCAGGAAAATCCGGACATAGGCCCGCAGGGTTTCATCCACGGGCTGCGTGAACATCACCGGCATGACGTCGCGATTCATGCCGTCGGCGAAGACCGCCCCCATGAACATCGAGATGGCCGCTTCGAGTTCGGCCGCCGAGAGCACGAGATGGTCGTTCATGAATCCGCCGTCCCGCAGGCGCGCGACATAGCTGCGCAGCTGCGTCATGGCGCTGTTGGGCCCTTCGACCGCGCAGGGCACGAGGTCGGGGCGCTCCTCGAAGTCCGACATCATCTGCCGGATGAGCGGGCGCTTGCCGCACGTCTCCTTGTGGTGCGCGACGGCCCACGCCGTGAGCTCGCGCTCTGGCTCGGCGGGTGCGTCGGGGAGGCGCATGTCGGCCTTCGCCGCGGCCAGATCCCGGATCATCTGCTCGAGCAGCGCTTCCTTGGATCCAAAGTGGCGGAAGAGGGTGACCTCGTTCACGCCGGCCTCTTCCGCGATGCGCTTGGTGGTCGCGCCGCGCCACCCGTGCTGGGTGTAGACGCGTGCGGCCGCCTGCAGAATGCGATGTCGGTGATCGTCGATCATTTTCTGAGGATAAGCAAGTACCTGCTTGCATGCAAGTAGGCACTTGCTTCAAGATACGGGACCGCTGGACGGCCAGCGTTCGTCGGGTTAACGGATCGTGGAAAGCGCCGGTTTCATAGCGCGCACGTGCCCTCGCAGACGGCCTCGACCATACCGCCGGTGGCGGTTGGCGCGCGGGCGACGGGCGCCCTATTGTACCCGTATCGATTGTGTACGGCGCACCGTATCCCCGACGCGCTGATTCCCATCAATCCCTGGAGCGACCGTGTCCGGCTTCGTGGAACTCGCGCGTGCAGCGCAGGCAGCTCGCCTGGCGCGCCCCGACGTCCCGCTGGCACTCGCCACGCTGGTGCAGGTGGATGGCTCCTCCTATCGCCAGCCCGGTGCGCGTCTCCTCGTGGATGCCGACGGGCGGGTGCTCGCCGGCGCGGTGAGCGGTGGCTGCCTCGAAGGTGACGTCGCGGCGCGCGCGGCCGAGGTCTGCGCGAGCGGGCAGGCCATCCGCCTCACGTACGACCTCCGTTCCGACCTGGAAGCGATCTGGGGGTTCGGCGCGCGTTGCGACGGCA
>DCZC01000063.1:8856-9050 GCA_002331565.1 Gemmatimonas sp. UBA2094 | reverse complement strand
GGCCGCCGCACGTGCCGCCGCCGGTGACACCTTCGTCTCGGCTGCGCCCGATGCCGCCACCGGTGCGTCCGCCTTCGGTGCGTCCGGAGTACCGCTGTTTGCCGCCGCCGGAGACGCGCCCGCAGCCCCGGCCGCGATCTCTCCCAGAGCGTCCCCCACCGCCACCACGTCCCCTTCGCCCTTCGCGCGCGAGG
>DCZC01000063.1:3474-8596 GCA_002331565.1 Gemmatimonas sp. UBA2094 | reverse complement strand
CGACGTCGCCCTCCTTCTTGAGCCAGCGCGAAACGGTCGCCTCGACGATCGACTCGCCGAGGGGGGGAACCTTGATGGACGACATAATGATCTGGTGTTGGGGCGTAGGAGATGGGTCGCAATATAGACAGTGACGCGGGGCAGGTGGGTGGGGGGTGGGCCAAAGCGCCCGCCCCCGTTTGTTGTACCATATTCCTCCCGTCTGCGAGCTGTGGTTCCTGCCGTCCGCCGTCTGCTTTTCAGCCGCAGTAACGCTTCTGCCCCCCGAGCTTCCGTAGCAATGAGCCTCTTTCACACCATGCGCGCCCTCACCTTCACCGCGCACGGCGGCCCCGATCAGCTCGTCGTCAAGCCCGACGCGCCGGTGCCCAGCGTGCACGCCACCGATGGGGTGCGGGTGCGCGTTCACGCCGCGGCGCTCAACCGGCTCGACCTCTGGGTGCTGCAGGGCATTCCCGGCGCCAAGGTGAAGCCGGGGTGGGCCCTCGGCTCCGATGGCGCGGGTATCGTGGAAGCGGTGGGGAGCAAGGTCACCTCGGTGCAGGTCGGCGACCGCGTGATCATCAATCCCGGCGTGGTCGACCGCAGCTGCCGCTGCGAGTACTGCCGGGACGGCGACCAGCCCCTCTGCCTCGGCTACGGCGTACTCGGCGAGCACTATCCCGGCACCATCGCCGACTACGTCGTGGTGCCCGAGGCCAACGTGCGCACCATTCCCGACTGGCTGCCCTGGGACGTCGCCGCAGCCTTCCCCCTCGCCACGCTCACCGCCTGGCGCATGATCGTCACCCGCGCCAAGGTGCGGGCGGGCGAAAACGTGCTCATCTGGGGCATCGGTGGCGGCGTGGCGCTGGCGGCGTTGCAGATCTGCAAGCACATCGGCGCGAACGTCTGGGTCACGTCCGGCAGCCCCGGCAAGCTCGAGAAGGCTTCGCTCCTGGGTGCCGACCACCGGCTCGACCACACCCAGCCCGAACTCGGCAAGACGATCCGCGCCATGACCGATAAACGCGGGGTCGATGTGGTGATCGACAGCGTCGGTGAAGCCACCTGGCCGCAGTCGCTCATCGCCCTTGGTCGTCGCGGCCGGCTGGTCACCTGCGGCGGTACCAGCGGCCCGTTCGTGCAGGTGGACGTGCGCCGCATGTTCTGGAACCAGTGGACGTTGATGGGCAGTACCATGGGCAACGATGCCGAGTTCGACGCCATCACGGAGTTCTTCCGCCACGGGTCCCTGCAGCCCCCGGTGGACAGCGTGTGGCCGTTGGAGCAGGCCTCACAAGCCTATGCGCGCCTCGCCTCTGGGCAGCAGTTCGGGAAAGTGGTGGTGCAGCTCGCGCCCTGGGAATGAGCACGGTGAACGATCACCCGGATGAGCCCGCCGTGCCTGCCGGTGCGCGACCGGCCCCGGGCGAAAGCGCCCGCTTCACGGCGGACGAGGAGCAGCAGCTCCGCGCGACCGTGGCTGCGGGAGCGCTTCCCGCGTGTCCCCGCTGCGAGGTGCCGATGACGCGCCGGCCTATCGGCGGCGGATCCTTCGGGTTGGGCTATCATCGCCAGCGCGAATGGTTGCTCTGCCCCGCGTGCCGACGCAGCGCCATCTTCGACGTCCGACGGGGGACGCGGCTCTGACGGCCGGTGCGATTGCGCTGACAGCTCGTCGCCGTGGTTCCGCAGGGTCCATGGCCCCCGCTGGACGCAGCGTGTTATCGTTGTAATCGAGAGTTCCCGGCCACCAGCCGGTTCGCTATTCCGCCGATGGCGAACATTCTTTGCAGCCGTTCCCTGATTCCCTGATGCTCGCCACTGCCGCGCAGGACGCCGGCCCCGCCGGTACCGTCGCCAGCACCTTCTCCGAGCGGCTCGAACAGAGCTTCGCACTGCTCGGAGAGTTCGTGCCGGCCCTCTTCGGCGCCCTCGTCATTCTCTTCGCCGGCTACCTCGTGGCGAAGGTCGTGGAGAGGGGTACGAAGAGCCTCTTGCGCCGTCTGCACTTCAACGAGCTCCTCGAGCGCGGCGGTGTGCTGCAGGCGGTCGAGCGCTCCGGCTCGCACCTCAATCCCGCCCGGGTCATCGCCAACCTGGTGTTCTGGGTGGTGATGTTTGCCGTGCTGCTCATCGCCGCGAGCGCCATCGGCCTCGATTCGCTGGCGAACGTGTTCACGGAGCTGATGAGCTACATCCCCAGCGTGATCGCGGCCATCGTGATCATCATCCTGGGCATCGTGCTCGGCGGCTTCGTGGGGGGGCTCATCATGGCGTCGGCCGGCGGCCTGCACGGGGGGCCATGGCTGGCCCGCATCGGCCGAGGCGGCGTCATCGTGCTGGCGGTGTTCATGGCGCTCCAGGAGCTGGGGATCGCCACGGATATCGTCACCACGGCCTTCGCCATTCTCTTCGGCGCCGTAGCGCTCGCCCTGGCCCTGTCCTTCGGCCTCGGCAACCGCGTGCTGGCCGGTGAGGTCACCCGCGAATGGTACGAGCGCTACCGGGCCGAACAGCGCGCCATCGACGCCGAAGCGGCCGCCGACGAAGCCGAGGAGCTGGCCGAGGAGTCCAGCGCGGACGCGGCCGACGAGGAGGCGCTCGCGGGGCAGGAGCGGCCGAAGGAGCCGGCGACGGCGTAGGGCCGGTGGCCTGAGGACTGACGACTCCAACTAACCACTCAAAACGCCACGCCCAGCCGCGATCTCCGGTCATGAAACGAACTCCCCGCCACCCGCGGGGAGTTTTTGCTTTTTCGTCCCGGTTCTTGGTGGTGAGTCGCCCCCCAAAATCAAGGCCCGCAAACGATTTAGCGCTTCTCGGCGAGCCTTCGTTGCCCCTGTGATTGAGGGCAACGCGCGGGTATTTTTCCAAGGTTGGTGCCCAGTCGCGCCGTGCCCTGCGTCAGGCCCCGTGTCGGACCCATTTCCCGCCGCCCCATGACCGCTCCAAACGCCCGCGAACGCATCCTGCCGCGTCTCATCGACGAGGAGATCAAGGAGTCGTTCATCAACTACTCGATGAGCGTCATCGTCGCCCGTGCCTTGCCGGACGTGCGCGATGGCCTCAAGCCCGTGCATCGCCGCGTGCTGTACGCGATGAACGAGCTCGGTTTGTTGCCGGGTCGCCCGTACAAGAAGTCCGCGACGGTGGTGGGTGACGTGCTCGGCAAGTACCACCCGCACGGCGACAGCAGCGTGTACGACGCGCTCGTGCGCATGGTGCAGGACTTCTCGCTGCGCTATCCGCTCGTCGATGGGCAGGGCAACTTCGGCTCGGTCGACGGGGACAGCGCCGCTGCCTATCGCTACACCGAGGCGCGGCTCACCAAGATGGCGGTCGAGCTGCTCACGGACATCGACAAGAACACCGTCGACTTCGCGCCCAACTTCGACGACCGGCTCGAGGAGCCGCGCGTCCTGCCGAGCGGGTTCCCCAACCTGCTCGTCAACGGTTCGTCCGGCATCGCCGTCGGCATGGCCACCAACATTCCGCCGCACAACCTGCGCGAAATCGTGAGCGCGGTGGTGGCGCTGGTGGACAATCCCGAGCTGCAGCCCGCCGAGCTGCGCGAAATGGTGAAGGGCCCGGACTTCCCCACCGGCGGCTTCATCTACGGCCGCGCAGGCATCACCGATTATCAGGACACCGGCCGTGGCCGCATCGTCATGCGCGCCAAGGCGTTCATCGAAGAGAACGAGAAGGGCAACAAGTCACAGATCGTCATCACCGAACTGCCGTACCAGGTGAACAAGGCCAAGCTCGTGCAGGACATCGCCGAGCTGGTGCGCGAACAGAAGCTCACCGGCATCAGCGCGCTGCGTGACGAGTCCGATCGTGACGGCATGCGGGTGGTGGTGGAGCTCAAGCGCGATGCCATTCCGCGTGTGGTGCTCAACCAGCTGTACAAGCACACGACCATGCAGAGCACGTTTGGCGTGATCATGCTCGCGCTGGTCCCCGATCCGAACACGCGGCAGCTGGTGCCCAAGGTGCTCACGCTCAAGCAGTGCCTCGAGCACTATATCGAGCACCGGCACGAAGTCATCGTGCGCCGCACGCAGTTCGACCTCGACAAGGCGCTCGAACGGGAGCACATCCTCGAGGGGCTCAAGATCGCCGTCGACAACATCGACGAGGTCATCGCCCTCATCCGCGCGGCGGAGGATACCCCCTCGGCCAGCGCACAGCTGCAGAGCCGGTTCGGGCTCAGCGAGCGGCAGGCCGAGGCGATCCTCAACATGCGGCTCGCCAAGCTCACCGGTCTCGAGCGCGACAAGCTCGAGGAGGAGCTGACCGAGGTCCGCACCACCATCGCCGATCTGCGTGGCATCCTCGAGAGCAAGCCGCGCCGCATGGACATCCTCAAGGGCGAGCTGCTCAAGGTGGCCGAGAGTTTCGGCGATGAACGGCGCACCGAAATCGTGAGCGACGACGCGGAGTTCTCCGTCGAGGACCTCATCGCCGAAGAGGAGATGGTGGTCACCATCACGCACGGGGGCTACTGCAAGCGCACGCCGCTGGCGCAGTATCAGGCGCAGGGGCGCGGCGGGCGAGGCAAGGCGTCGGCCGATCTCAAGGAGAACGACTTCATCGAGCGCTTCTACGTGGCGAGCACGCACACGTACATGCTCATCTTCACCGATGACGGGCGCTGCTTCTGGCTCAAGGTGCACGAACTGCCGCAGCTCGCACGCAACACGCGCGGCAAGCCCATCGTGAATCTCATCAACGTGACGCCGGACACACGCATCCGGGCGATCGTGCTCACCAAGGAGTTCACCGACACCGAGTCGCTCTTCTTCTGCACGAAGAACGGCACGGTGAAGAAGACGGCGCTGTCGCAATACTCCAACCCGCGCTCGAACGGCATCAAGGCCATCAAGATCGAGGACGGTGACGAGCTCATGGACGTGCAGCTCACGTCGGCCAACAACGACGTGGTGCTGGCGACGCGCAATGGCATGTCCATCCGCTTCGGTGAAGCGGACGTGCGCGCCATGGGCCGTGACACGACGGGCGTGAAGGGCATTGAACTGCGCCCCGGCGATCACGTCATCGGCATGGTGGTGATCAAGCGCGAAGCCACGCTGCTCGTCGTCACCGAGCGCGGGCTGGGCAAGTGCTCGGATGTCGG
>DCZC01000063.1:0-3231 GCA_002331565.1 Gemmatimonas sp. UBA2094 | reverse complement strand
GGCCACGTGGTCGCGCTCAAGGAGGTGGTGGCCGAGGACGAACTGATGCTCATGACCAAGCAGGGGATCGCGATCCGCAGCAAGGTGAGCGAGATCCGCGTCACCGGCCGCATTGCGCAGGGGGTCAAGCTCGTGTCGCTCGACGACCACGATGTGGTGTCGGCGGTCGCGCGCGTCCTGCCGGACGACAAAGACGAGACCGACCTGGCCGAGGTGAAGGAGCACGCCGGCGGCGACTCGGCAGCGGCCGGGCCCGCGGGTATGGGCGATCTCTTCACGGGAGATGGCCAGTAGTCGCGGTGCCGTGGCCGTGGCGACTGCAGGCGCGCTGGTGACGGCGGGGGGCACAGCGCGTCACCAGCAGACGGCCGTCGGCAGCTAACGCGCCGTCACCCCCGCCCCGGCCGCCCCATCCTGTCCAGCTCCACCGTCACGCACCGGTCCTGGATCACGTCGATGCCCGCCTCCGCGAGGCGCTGCGACACGTGGTCGTGCCGGATCCCGAGTTGCATCCACACCACGCGCGGTGCGTGTGCGAGAATCTCGTCGAGATGCAGAGCGACGTCATTCGGACGGCGAAAGAGCTGCACCATGTCCACCGGGGGCGTCACACTGCCGAGCGATCGGTGAACCGGTTCGCCGAGTATTTCGCGAATATCCGGGTAATACACCGGCACGGGAACGATCTCGTAACCCGTCTGCTGCATGCGCTCCGGCACGTAGTAGGCCGGACCACCCACCGTGGCGGGTTTGATGCCGATGACGGCCACCCGCTTCACCCGCTCGAGCACGCGCCTGATGTCGGTGGTGCGCTCGAGCAGATGTGCCCGCCACGGGGCTGGTGCCGTCGTTAGCTTCTCACTCACGAAAATCCTCCCCGGAAATCACCACTGGAGTCCCCTGATGCGTATGCTCGTGTTGGGTGCCGGGCTGCAAGGTTCTGCCTGTGCATTCGATCTGCTGAATGAGCCCGCCGTGTCCGACGTCACGATCGCGGACGTCCATGTCGGTGCGTTGCCGCCCTTCCTGCAACAGCGCGCCGATGCACGACTGCATCCCATCGCGCTCGATGTCCGTGACGAAGCCGCCGTCCGCGCCGCGTTTTCGCGCTGCGATGCGGTGCTCAGCGCCATTCCGTACTACTTCAACGCGTCGCTGGCGCGACTCGCTGTCGAGTACGGCGTGCACTTCGCCGATCTGGGTGGCAATACCCGCATCGTGCAGGAGCAGAAGCAACTGCACGAGGCCGCGCGAGTCAAAGGTATCAGCATCATCCCCGATACCGGCCTGGCGCCCGGTATGGTGAACGTCATCGCGCAACACGGCATCGATCAGTTCGACACGGTCGAGGCCGTCAAACTGTTCGTCGGTGGGTTGCCGCAGGCGCCCGAGCCGCCGCTTGGCTACCAGATCGCCTATTCCATCGAAGGGATGGTGGACTACTACACCACGCCGTCGCTCGTGGTGCGCGACGGACAGCCGGCCACGGTGAGCGCGCTGTCGGAGCTGGAGTCGGTGACGTTCGGCGATGGTGTGGGCACGCTCGAGGCGTTTCATACCGCCGGCGGACTGTCCACGATGGTGTATCGCTATGCCGGGAAGATTCCGGCCATGGAATACAAGACCCTTCGATATCCGGGACACGCGGCCATCATGCGCGCCATCCGCGACCTCGGGCTGCTCGACACGGCCGAGGTCGACGTGAAGGGCCAGCGCGTATCACCGCGCGACGTGTTCGTGAAGGTGGCGGGCGACCATCTGCGGAAAGGCAAGCCCGACCTGGTCGCGCTGCGCGTGACCGTGACGGGACGCCGCGAGGGGCGGCGCGAGACCCGCGCGTGGGAAGTCGTCGATCGCTACGATGCCGAGCACGGCATTTCCGCAATGATGCGCACCACGGGATACACGCTGTCGATCACCGGGCAGTTGCAGGCGGCCGGGGCCATCGCCCCCGGTGTGCACACACCCGACGAGATCCTGCCGGCGACGCGGTACTTCGACATGCTCGCATCCCGTGGCATCGCCGTACGCGAGGTGCGTTCGGCGCACTGAGCGCCGGCCCGTCGGCCCATCGCTCCCGTCGCCACTGCCGCCCGACTCGGCCAACGCACCGTTTAGCAGCGCAGACGCGGAACGCCGTCAGGGAGGCGGTCATGTCCCGCCGGTACGACCTCGAAATTAGGACCGACTTCGGACTGGGAAACCACGAAAAAGTCGCTTCAACGGTTACCTGCCCAAGAAAAGTCCGACAAACCGCGAAAACGCCGACGGATTTGCTTGCGGGGTTTTGAAACGCCCGTTTAGCTTCGCTTTCAGCAGTCCCACCACCCCTCCTGCTGCCTCGCACCGACCTTGCAGGGTCGACGCGAGGCGGCAGGATCCTCACACTCCCTCAGGAACCGGCATGGTTGGCACGTTCCGCCCGCGGAGACTGGCTTCCGCCGCGCTGCTGGGCGCTCTGGCCCTCGGACTCGCAGCCTGCGGTGGCGAGTATCCGAATTCGACGTTCAATCCCAATACCGACTTCAACGCGGACATCGACGCGTTGTGGGACAAGCTCCTGTTCTGGGGCACGATTGTCTTCGTCGGCGTCGAGGCTGCACTCGTCTACACGATTTTCCGTTTCCGCCGGCGGCCCGGCGCGCCGACACCGAAGCAGGTGCACGGCAACACGATGCTCGAGATCACCTGGACGGCCATCCCGGCTGTCATTCTGATCTTCATCGCCATCCCCACCGTCCGCACGATCTTCAAGACGCAGGCGAAGGCCGCGCCGGACGCCCTCCAAGTCGAAGTCATCGGCCATCAGTGGTGGTGGGAGTTCAAGTACCCGCAGCTCGGCATCACGACAGCCAACGAGCTGTACCTGCCGAACGGGCGTACGGTCAACTTCCAGCTCAAGACCATCGACGTGCTGCACTCTTTCTGGATTCCCCAGATGGGTGGCAAGCGCGACCTGATCTCGAACCGCACCAACTACCTCTGGTTCACGCCGAACAAGGATCTGCCGTCGTCGGCCTGGAACGGCTTCTGCGCCGAGTTCTGCGGTCCGTCGCACGCGAACATGAAGTTCCGCGTGTACACGGTGACGCCGGAGGAGTTCGCGCAGTGGTCGGCGCACCAGAAGCAGCCGGCGATCTTCCCGGCGGTCGCGGCGGCGCCGACTCCGGCTCCCGCGTCCGGCGTCGCGCCGGTGCCGTCGGGTACGGGTGCGGCTCCGGTGCTGCTCGC